>JAACEA010000293.1 GCA_009936695.1 Planctomycetia bacterium | reverse complement strand
GGCGAGGGCCTCGAGGGGCGTGGTGGAGGCGGCCCGCCAGGCGGGCCAGGCGGCGCCGAGCAGGCCGGCCGTGGTGGCGCCGAGGAACGCCAGCAGCAGGCCCTCCGGCGGAACGACCAGTCCTCCGGGAAGGAAATCGGCGTACCACCACGCGAGGATCGCGGAGATCCCCACGCCGAGGGGGGGGCCGAGCAGCCCTCCACCGCCGCCGATCGCGAGGCCGACGCAGGCCTGGGAGCACGCGAGCTGGAAGCGGCTCGCCCCGATGCACCGAAGCATCGCGAGTTGTCTGATCTGTTCGCCGATGGCGGTCGTCATGCCGATGGCGACGATGAACGCGCAGGCGAGGAACGCGACGATGGTGCCGGTGCGGAAGCCGACCCGGCTGGCGCGGACCTGCCGGTCGTATCCGGCGCGGGCCCGCTCCGCGGACTCCAGCCGAAGCGGAGTCTCGATGTTCGCTTCGTGCGTCGCCACCCAGGTCGGGACATCGAGACCGTCCTCGAGCACGATGGAAACCACGCTCGCCTCGCCGGTTCGTCCGGACGACTCCTCGATCACGCGGCGATCGACATGGACCCGTGGCTTCTGCAGGGCGCCGAGTTCCGGCCGATCGCGAATCCCCACGATCTCCAGATCGATCGCGGGACCGAAGCGTTCGACCCGGATCACGTCGCCCACGCCGACCTCGAGTCGCCGGGCGGTCAGCGGATCGAGCAGGATCTCCTCGGAGTTGACCGGAAAGCGTCCTTCGAGCAGGTCGTACTGGTCGAACACGGCGTTGCGGTCGGTCTCGACGCCCCGCGCCTGCACGGTGAGTCGGATCCGTCGGCCGTCCTCGTCCCGTCGGTCGTCGGTGCGGGCGAGGGTCAGCGCCCCCTCCACCCGAGGCGCCGCCTCGACCACGCCGGGCCAGGTGCGGACGAGTTCGGCCACCTCGGCGTCGAAGGGGGAGCCGTAGCGGTGCACGACTCGGGCGTCGACGGCGCCGATCGATCGGGAGATCCGGTGCTCGATGCTTCCCTGCACGGTGCGCATGCCGGTCGCGACCGCGGTCACGAGGGCCGATGCCATCGCCACCGCGATCACCAGCAGGGTGGTGCGGACCCTACGCCCGGACAGGACGTGTCGCGCGATGTGCCAGCTCGGTCTCATCCATTCCCTTCGTCTGGAAATCGTCGGCGACCCGGCCGTCCTGGAGGACGAGGACCCGGCGGCAGTGCGTCGCGGCGGCGGGTTCGTGGGTCACCATGAGAACGAGGACTTCGCGAGCGGTTCCAAGCTCGTCGAGCAGCCCCCAGAGTCGATCGCTCGCGGCACTGTCGAGTGCGCCCGTCGGTTCGTCGGCGAGCAGGACCGGTGGGGCGAAGAGCAGCGATCTCGCGATCGCGACCCGTTGCTGCTCGCCGCCCGACAGCGCATCGGGTCGATGCTCCACGCGGTCGCCGAGGCCGAGTTCGTCCAGAAGGGAGCCGGCCCGCGCCCGCAGGTCGCGTTCGTTGCCGCCGTCGAGAACGCCGGGGAGCATCACGTTCTCGATCGCCGACATCGATGCGAGCAGGTTGAACTGCTGGAAGACGATGCCGATTCCGCGGCGACGGAACGCGGTCAGTCCCTTCTCATCCATGTCGTCGATTCGCGCGTCACCCACCCGGATCGTTCCCGAGTCCGGTCGATCGAGTCCGCCGATCAGGTGGAGCAGCGTGGACTTGCCGCTGCCGCTGGGGCCCATCACCGCGCAGAGCCCGGGCTCGTGCAGGTCCAGGTCGATCCCACGGACCGCTTCGACCCGGCGTTCGCCGAGCGAATAGGACTTGCGGAGGTCCCGGATCTCGATACCCCGAAACGCGTCAGATGCGGTCATGGTGACAACGGTCCTCTTGGACGAGGGGCTTCGTTCGGGGTGTCCCGCGGATGCGATCCCCTCGGGCTTCCGTCTGAAGGCCGGTTCAGGCCGGCCCTCGAGCCGGAGTCAGGCGTTCATGGCGTCGTACGCCGCCGCATCCATCAGGGCCTCGAGCGGGGCGGCATCGGCGACCCGGAGTCGGATGAGCCAGCCCTCGCCATAGGGATCGTTGTTCACGATCGACGGATCATCGACCACCGCGTCGTTGGATTCGGCGACCTCGCCCGCCACCGCGGTGTAGATGTCGCTGGTGGTCTTGACCGATTCCACCTCGCCGACCGAGTCTCCGGCGGTCAGCGCGGTTCCCACGGACTTCATCTCGACGTAGGTGATGTCGGTGAGGGCCTCGGTCGCGTGGGAGGTGATTCCGATGGTGACGTGGTCGCCGTCGACGAGAAACCACTCGTGGGACTCGGAGTATCGGCGATCGGCAGGGCTCGTCATGGCGGGGATCCGGGAACGGGACTCTGGGCGTCGGAGGTACCTTCCTCGCAACGATTGGACGGCGATCATACCCCGCGAACACCGGTTCAAACGTCCGGGCGGCGATGCTGACGGTGGGTGGGAGAATACCCCAAACCCCCGTCAATCGGCCGGCAAGGGGTTTCAACGATCGATTAGCACGCAACTTTGAGAGCGTCGCTGTTGCCGAGGCCTCTCCATTTGATCTCTCGCGCCTCTGGAACGCACCGGTCTCACGACCGGTGCTTTCTTTATGATCGTCCCGATACGACGCCATGGTCTTCGAAGGGCCCATGGGAGATCGACGGTGGGGCGAGGTCGCCGAGGCGACGATGAGGGATGCCATGCCGCCCCGGTCTCGATCGAGGTGGCCTGGTCCGGCACGGTCCCTTCCGGCCGCTTCGCTACACTCCGAACTTCTCGAACAGGCGACGAAGAGTCTGGAGGATCGGTTCTTGGCGCAGATTCAACTCCTGGTGACGGCTTCGGTGGCGGCTTTTCGGAGCCGTATCGAATCGCCGGACGATTCCCTCGAACTGGTCGACATGCCGCGTTTCGCGGTCGGAGAGCTTGGTGTACGGGGCCTGTCGATCCCGGCTTCGATGCTGACCGGCCTCGACGCGGCCGCCCTGGAGCGGATTCGAGACGAGGCGGATCGCGCCCGATGCCCCACCCTTCTGCTGTTCGAGGAGGACGGTTTCGATCTCGGCACCAGCGATGCGGCGACGCGGGCGGCGGCCGTCGACCGGATCGGTCGTCTCGCCCGGGCGGCGAGCATGCTGGGCTGTGCGAATCTCGGCATCGCGTGCACGGGGCCCGACGACGAGATCCGCTTCGATCTCGCCGCCGTCGCGCTCCGCGAGGTCATGCAGAAGATCGATCGCCACGACGTGAACCTGCTCCTGGGCAACCACGCGGGACTCACCGAGGACCCGGATCGTCTCACCGAGTTGATCAAGAAGGTCGGTGGATTCCGGATCGGGTCGCTGCCGGACTTCCGGACCGCCCATGATTCGGGCGATTTCGCCGGGAATCTTCGTCGGCTGGCGCCCTACGCCGGGACGATCATGGCCACGGTCGGTGCCGCCGCCCGAGGGCGACGACCGGCGGCCGCATCGAAGGACAAGACCCCGTTCGACGTGGTCGAGGGCCTCCGATCGGTGCTCGCGGTCGGTTACCAGCATGCGATCTCGCTGGATCACGCCGGAGGCAAGCATGCAGCGGCCGCCATCATCGCGGCCCGCGAGCGTCTCGAGGAAGGGTTGGAAAGTCACGCGGAGGGGGAATGAGAACGATGCCCGCACCGTCGGATGATCCCGCTCGTACCGACGCGTCCCGTGAGGACGCCGAGGTGTCGCCGCTGATCGTGACGATCGACGGACCCGCGGGCACCGGAAAATCGACGGTGGCGCAGCGGGTCGCGGAACGGCTCGGCCTGATGGTCCTCGACACCGGCGCGATGTACCGGGCCGCGGCGTTGCTCGCGATCCGACTCCGTGCCGACCCGGCGGACGGCGATGCGGTCGCGAAGGCGATCGAGGCCCATGTGATGGAAGTCGACTTCACGGCGGATCCGCCCACGCTCCAACTCGATGGTCGCGACCCCGGCGATGAACTTCGAAGCCGGGAGGTCGAGGCGATCGTCTCCATCGTCGCGGCCCAGCCCGAGGTTCGACGACGACTCGTCGCGGTCCAGCGGGCGATCGCGGCTTCGCATCCGCATCTCGTGACCGAGGGGCGTGATCAGGGGTCGGTGGTCTTCCCGGATGCCCAGGCGAGGTTCTACCTCACCGCATCGAGTGCGATCCGGGCGAAGCGTCGCGTGGATCAGCTGCGTCGAAAGGGCCAGTCTCCGGACCCCGTCGAGATCCGGGAGGGGATCGAGGCCCGAGATCGACTGGACGCTGGACGTTCCGATGCACCGCTGACCCGACCGGTCGGCGCCATCGAGATCGACACCGACCATCTCGGGCTCGACGAGGTCGTGGATCGGATGATCCGGTCGATCCCCGCACGAGGCGAGCGGGCATGAGGCGGTTTCAGTTCGCGCGGCGGGCCCCGGGCCGGCCGGCCATCGCGACGTTCTGGTGGGACATCTGTCAGTCCCTGTCCGCATTGTTCGTGAAGATCGGATTCGGGCTCCGGGTCACCGGTCGGGAACGCATCCCCTCGACCGGGCCGTTGCTCTATCTCTCGAATCACCAGTCCTTCATGGATCCGG
>JAACEA010000292.1 GCA_009936695.1 Planctomycetia bacterium | reverse complement strand
ATGTTGGTCGGGTGCTTGGCCCGCGTCTCGGGACGACTGATCGGCATGTTGTCGGTATGCCCGACCACCCGGATCTCGAAGGCGAGGGCGTCCTCGGTCTCGAGGATGCTGGCGAGGGCGCCGATCGCCTGCTTCGCGGCGGGATTCAGGGTCGTCGATCCGAGGTCGAAGGTCAGGTCGCTCGAGAACCGCAGCATTCCGGTTCGCTCGTCGAATTCAAGCAGTTCGTTCTGCGACGCGAGGCGTACCAGTGCGGCATTGAGATCCGCGGGCAGCGGGCCGGTGTCGAGGCCGCTCACCGTCTCGAGCATCGCCTCGAAGTCGCCGCGGAGCTGGGCGATCTCGCCGTTCTGGTCCTCGAGCTGGCCCATCGCCCGGTCAAGATCGGTGACGGCCTTCTGCAGCTGGCCACGAAGCATCGATTCGTTCTGCTTCATCGCTTCGAGTTCCGCCTGCGACTGGACGCCCTGCCGCTCCTCGGCTCGATAGGCGTTCAGGAGGTCGTCGTACTTCTCCTGCGGCACGCAGCCGACGGCGGAGAGGGCGATGGGTGCGAGAAGAAGGAGGCGGCGTCGTGGCATCGGTGGGATTCCGGGGAGGTCGGAGGAATCGAAAGAGGAACGCGATGGACGACCACCGGGCGACCGTGCCATGCGTCTCCTAGAGTGTAGATCGAGCGACGATTCCCTGCCCCGTCGCCACTGGAAAGGATCGGTCGAACCGTTGAACCCACTTGAACCCGGCGATTCGATTCCCGCCCGCGGGCGGATCCTGCTGAGAGCGGCGGCCTCGATCGATGCGTCACGTGCGATCGCGCCGGCCGCGGTCCTCGTCGAGGACGGACGGATCGTCGCGACGGATTCGCCTCAGGTGGTCGGAACCCCGAGGGCCGACCGGATAATCGACCTGCCGAGCGAGATCGTCTGCCCGGCCATGGTCAATGCGCATGCCCACCTCGACCTGACCCGGCTGGGGCCGATCGCCTGTGATGCCGGCTTCGACGCCTGGCTCGACACGATCCGGACCCGCCGGCCCACCGAGGCCGACGACATCACCGAAGCCGTCCGAGCAGGAATCGCCGCCTCGCTCAGGGGTGGTGTGGCCGCGGTCGGTGATATCAGTGGCGATCGGGATCTGGTCGCTGCGTCGACCTTCGCCGAGTCGGGGCTGGCGGGGACCGCCTTCATCGAGTTCTTCGGGATCGGACGTCGGGAGATGGCGGCGGTGTCGGCGATCCGGCGATTCGATGCCGGCCCGAACCCGGTCCGTGAGGCCCCTGGCTTCCGATTGGGAATCCAGCCGCACGCACCGTACAGCTGCGGTCCCTCGGTCTACGCCGCCGCGGCCGCGACCGCCCGGCCGGTGTCGACGCATCTCGCGGAGACGCCGGCGGAGGCAGGGTTCACGAAGACCGGAACCGGCCCCTTTCTCGATCTGCTCCAACGGATCGGAGGCATCACCGACGACACCGGCGCGGTGGCGGTGTCGGGCCGTCATCCGATCGATCAACTGCTCGAGATCACCCCGGCCCGGCCGTGGCTGGTCGCGCACTTGAACTACCCCTCGGAGCCGGACGAGGACGCAAACGCGAGGTCGGGGCGATTCGAAGGACTGGCGCGGGCGGGCATCACCGTCGCGTTCTGTCCACGGGCCTCGCGATTCCTGGGCCACCCGCTTCCCGGACACCCCGGGCATCCCTGGCGATCGCTTCTCGAAGCCGGCGTCGAGGTGGCGCTGGGAACCGACGGGATGCCTTGTCTCGACACGCCGGACCGGCTCGGGACGCTCGATGAGATCCGGCTGCTTCACGAAGACGCCCGCGATCTCGATCCCACGACGCTCCTGCGGATGGCGACGACCGCGGGGGCGACGGGGCTGGGCCTCGATCCAGCCGCCTTCACCCTCGCACCGGGGCCCATCGCGGGCCTCCTGGCGATCGAGACCGATGCAACAAGGCCCATCGAGGGACTCTTCGAGGGGCGAACGCCGCCACGTTGGCTCCTCGGGCCGGATCGCGGGATCGCCGCCGGTGGCTCGTCCTTTCATCGCGTTGCCGCGTCCTCGTCGGATACCATGCCCCCGTGAGCGAGTCGAACGAAGAACCCGACCTGCGCGCCGCACTCGAAGCCTCGGCTCCCTATCCGATGGAGGCGTTCGCCTTCGTGCGCGAGGGTCTCGACCACACCGTCCGCAATCTTCATGGCGAGATGCCCGAGGGACCGGTCGACGAGGACGAGATCCAGGACCGGCACGTCGACGGCCGCCAGCTGAGCCTCGGTCTGATCGACTATTCGATCCGGAAATACGGCCTCATGGCGGAAGCGGTCCTTCGACACTGGAACATCACGCGGACCGACGACTTCGGCCGAATCGTCTTCGCGATGATCGAGCAGGGCATGATGAGTCGAACCGACGATGACGTGCTCGAGGACTTCTTCGGCGTCCAGCCCTTCGCCTCGGTATTCGCACCGGCCGCGGTGAAGGAAAGCCTGCTCGAGATCCGCCGGGAGGAGCGATCAGCGGATCGCAGCAGCGGCTAGGCTGCCCGGATGGAATCGAACCCAAAGACGACGCCCGACGAGGAACCGGTCGACGCCTCGAAGCTCCACATCTGGCAGATCCAGGCCGTTCGAGACGTGTTGCTCGTCGCCACCGTGCTCGCGATCCTCTGGCTGGGCTACGCGATGAGCGCCATCACCGTGCCGCTCCTGCTCGCGCTCGGTCTGGCGTATCTGTTCGAACCCGTGATCGAACGAATCCAGCGCTGGTTCCGCTGGTCGCGGACGCTCGCCGTGTCGTTGATTCTCGCGCTCTTCCTGCTCGGCGTGGTGACGGTCGTGGTGCCGACGCTGTTCCTGGTCATCGGTCAGACGAGTTCGTTCATCTCCAGCGCCGGGAGCGGACGCTATGCGGACCTTCTGGACAAGGGCGTGACGCTCCTTCCCAAGGAGATGCGGACCCAGGCGGAGGACGGCATCGCGTGGAT
>JAACEA010000291.1 GCA_009936695.1 Planctomycetia bacterium | reverse complement strand
GTTTCGACCGGGGGTCGTTTTTCGTCTCGCCGCCGCCTGCGTGCACCTCCGGGCGATCACGATCCGCCCATCACTCAGGAATACACCCAGCCCTCGACCGCCGCTTCGGACGGGATGACCGTCACCAGTGGGTCGAGGGTGAGCAGCACCGCATCCAGGTCATCACCCCCCTGCCCGGCCACCGCATCACGGGCGGCGTCCGCGTCGATGCGGAGCCCCCAGTGGGATCGCGCGGTGGCCAGGATCTCGGCCCGTCGCCGACGGTTGTCGTCGGTCCGACCCTTGTAGCCACGGGCCGGATCACCCGCACGCTTGAGCAGCGAGGCCGGGCACCCTTCCGCGACCACGACATTGGAACCGCGAGGCCCCGCGAGCGGTTCGACCCGAACCCCCGCGGCGGCGAGCGGCACCAACAGCTCCACCATGGCGGTCCAGGTCTGCTTGAAGATCCGCAGGTTCATGGATGCCAGCGGCGTCCATGAATTCCGGTCGGTGGTCCGACGTGGTTCCTTCCGGGTCATCGACCGAACGCCGCGCCGCCAGTCCCGCGGGGAATCGAACCCCGCCATCCACCGGACCGTCGCCTCCCAGCTCGGTTCGACCCCGCAAGCCTCCAGCGTCGCGAGCGGCACCCCGAACGGCGCATCGATCAGCCAGCGGTGCTCATCCGGGGTCTCGAGCCCCGAGATGATTCGACGACGCAGCCCCGCCCGGTCCAATCGCTCGATCCGCTCGACGACGCCCTGCGGGCCGGCTTCCCGGGTCGCGACGCGAATACCCGCGGCACCGCCCGCATCGCTCCCGGAGAAGTCGACGCCATGGATGAACCTGCGTCTCGAATCCTCCTGATCTATTCCTGTTCCCACCATCCGAAACACCTCCAGGCCGCCACGCTTCCCACGAGACGATGCTCGCGCGGGGTCACGGACAACCGATCGAACCGGACCTCGGCGTCAACCGGGGTGCCGACAGCCACCCTCCGCGACGCCGCAGGGACAGAAGCCCTCGCCGGTCGGTTGCGGTGATCCGGCCGAGCTCGACATCACGCCGAAGACGCTGTGCCGCCTTCGAAAGGTCCGGTCACGACCCTCGGGATCGACCACGGGGGCGTCCGCTTCGGCCATCGATCGGAGAAGGGAGATCACTTCACCGTCCTCGGTCGACTCGTATTCGTAGATGGGCATCGATCCAGGCTCCTGGGTCCGCGGGGGGATCAGGATAGGCCCCTGCCGGAGCTTCGGTTCGAAGACCGGGCTCGAGGCGGGCCACCGACCCCGAGCATCGCTGGATATCGCCAATCCGGCCCCCGCAATCCGGAAAATTCCCCTTGAGCGCGATCGTGAGAATCATCACACGGCAGGTCGACCTGGATTTCCCCGACCCCGTCGGCGGCTCGAAGTCCCCCTCCCAGCACGCACATCTCGATCAAGGAGAAAGAAATGAACACCGATCGCCTCGCACGAAACGTGTCTTCAGCGTCCGTTCCGCTTGCCACCACCGCCGTCGCGATTCCTGCACCGGGCGCCCTCGGACTCCTCGCGCTCGCAGGCGGCGCGGCCGGCATCCGCCGCAAGCGGCAGGCCTGACCAACGCAAGACTTCGGACGGAAGACGACCGTCGGCATCACACGATGTCGGCGGTCATCCTCTTGTGGACGAACCCGTTCCACCCTGAAGGCGATCACGGCGAATCCGTCACCGTCCACCGCGGCCGCGTGCGGAGGCGGACCCTCGTCCGCCGGAACCTGACTTCCGGCCCGTGCCTCGCGCGGAACCCGTCTTCGACGAGGTCTTCCGGGCGGCTCCCTTGCCGGCCGATGGTTTCCGTGAGGAGGTCGCCCGCGTGCCGCCGGTACGGGAACCGCTGGATCGGGAACCCCCGGATCGGGAACCCCCCGAGCGAGTGGTGCCGGAACGAGCATCGCCGGAACGAGTGGTCCTGCGGCGATCCGCACCCAGGGTCGTCGACTTCCGGCCGGAGGTCTTCCTGGCGGCGGACTTGTCGCCGGTCCCGCTCGTCTTCGAAGAGATGGTCTTCTCGGTGGTCGACTTCTTGCCGGTCGTCTTCTTGGTGGCCGCCTTCTTCGCCTTGCGCTTCGACGCCCGGGCGACGGCCTTCTCCCGCCGTTCGACGCGTTGGGATGCACGACGCAGCAAGCCCAGTTCGGCGGGGGTCAGTTCACGCCAGTCGCCGACCGCGAGTCCCTTCAACTTCAGCGGACCGAGGCGGACTCGGCGAAGCTTCTTCACGGGATGCCCGATCCGATCCATCAATCTCCGGATCTGCCGGTTGCGCCCTTCGCGGAGTTCGACGTAGAGCCGGGTGCGATCCCGGTCGCGTCGAAGCACCGTCACCCCGGACTCCGCGGTCCTGGTCGCCTCGCCCTCCCGCCGTCGATCACTCAGGTAGAGGCCCCGGCGGAGCTTCTCCACCGCCTCCTCCTCGAGCCGACCTCGAACCGTGACGTCGTATCCCTTGTGAACCTCGAAACTCGGGTGGGTCAGACGATTCGCGAGGTCACCGTCGTCGGTGAGCAGCAGCAAACCCGAGCTGTCGATGTCGAGCCGACCGACGGAGAAGAGCCGGACACCGGAGGGATGGTCGACGAGATCGAGGGCTCGCTTGCGGCCTTCCGGGTCGTTGGAGGTGCAGACGAATCCCCTCGGCTTGAAGAGCATGATGTAGTGATGCCGTCGAGGCTTCTCGATTCGACGTCCGTTGCAGAAGATCCGGTCGGACTCCGGATCCACGAAGCATGGGAGCTTCTGGATCACGCGTCCGTTCACCGTCACCGCCCCTTCTTCGACGAGCGATTCACACGCTCGACGCGAGGCGACACCGGCATCGGCGAGCACTCGCTGGATGCGGACGCGGGAGGAGGATTCGTCATTCTTTCCGGCGCGGGGGGTCGGCATTCCGATCATTCTATCGGGAGAGCGGCCACCGCCCGGCCGTCCCCCGGATCGGACCCCCAGTCGGGACAGGAACCCCATGATCAAGACCCTCCTCCAGACCTTCGAATGGCTTCGGCTGGCCGTGACCCAGCCCATGGGCCAGTTGACCGCGATGCAACGGCAGATCCGACGCTGGCTGGAGGTCCTCCGCTACTGCGGGCGACACCTCGGCGAGGATCGAGCCCCGGTCCTCGCCGCCGCGCTGTCGTTCCGGACCCTTTTCGGGCTCGTCCCGGTCCTGGTGGTCGCGACGGTGATCGCCCGGAGCTTCCTCAAGGACGAATTCCCGAACTTCGTTCGAAACATCATCACCGAGCTCGGGCTGGCCGACGTCTCGCTCGGGGGGGTCGACGGGGCGAGCGGTCGGGATCTGGGTTCGTGGCTCGAAGGTCTCATCGCGAACGCGTCGAGCGTCGACCTCTCGACGCTTGGGTGGGTCGGATTCGTGGTCGTCGCCTTCTCCGCGATCTGGGTCCTGGTCACGATCGAGGAAGGCTTCAACCGGATCTACCGAGCCCCGAGCGGTCGGACCTGGCTCAAGCGACTGATGATCTACTGGTTCCTGCTCACCTTTCCAGCGGTCCTGATCGGTGGCGCCCCGCTCGTGATCGCTCAGATCGATGCGATCCGCGGGTTCCTGCCCGACTGGGCATGGCTGGCGACGACCGCCGAATTCCTCGCGGGCGCCCTCGTCCTCTGGGTGCTTCTTCTGATGACCTACCTGTGGGTGCCGAACACGGTGGTCAAGGTTCGACCCGCGATGGTCGGCGCATTCACCGCGGCGATCCTGATCGAGGCCGCGAAACATCTTCTCGGCATCTACACGTCGCAGGCCCTGACGCTGAACAAGCTCTACGGCTCGCTCGGCCTGATCCCGCTCTTCATGTTCTGGATGTACCTGATGTGGATCTTCGTTCTCCTCGGACTCGAGGTCTCCGCGATCATCCGGTGCGGGTGTGGGTGACAGGTGCGGGTGACGGGTGACGGGTGCGGGTGCGGGTGTGGTGGCCGGCTTGGGGTGCGGGTATGGTGGCCGGCTTGGGGTGCGGGTGCGGGTGCGGGTGTGATAT
>JAACEA010000290.1 GCA_009936695.1 Planctomycetia bacterium | reverse complement strand
TCCCGACGGCGAGGTCTACCCGCATCCCGGCGTGGTCGATTTCGCGGCCCCCGAGATCGATCGCGAGACCGGAACGGTGTCGATCCGAGGGGTGCTGCCCAACCCCGGTGAACTGCTGCGACCCGGCCTCTTCGTGCGAGCCAGGCTCGCGGAACCGGCGCGGAACAGACTCGCGATCCCCGAATCGGCGGTGCTCGTCGACATGGCGGGCGCCTATGTCTACGTCATCGACAAGGACGACGTGGTCGCCCGCCAGGGCGTCACCGTCGGTGCGGCCCTGCACGGACTGCAGGAGATCGAAGCGGGCCTCGACGAGACCTCGCTGGTGATCGTGGACGGGATCCTCCGGGCTCGACCGGGCTCGACCGTCGCCCCCGCGACCGTATCGCTCGAAGAAGCGCTCGAACTGATCGATCCCGCGGCCGCCGCGATGCACGGATCGACCGAACCCACCAACGAGGACGCCTGAGCCCATGCTGAGCAGCGTCTTCATCCGTCGACCGATCTTCGCATCGGTCATCTCGATCGTCACCCTGATCATGGGCGCGATCGCCTACACCGCGCTCCCGCAGGCCCGGTATCCGAACATCGCACCCCCGACCATCCAGGTCTCCGCGGTGTTCCCGGGCGCGAGCGCCTCCACCATCGGGGAGACGGTGGCGACGCCCCTCGAGCAGGAGATCAACGGCGTCGACGGGATGCTCTACATGAGCAGCGTCTCGGCCAGCGACGGCTCCTGCGTCATCACGGTCTCCTTCGAAGTCGGCACGGACCTCGACACCGCGAACGTGCTGGTGCAGAACAAGGTCGCCTCGGCGATCCCCAAGCTGCCGGAGGAGGTCCAGCGGCAGGGCGTCCTGACGAAGAAGCAGTCGACCGACATCATCCTCTACGCGTCGATCGTCGCCGAGCAGGGCGGCGAGTACGACGCGCTTTTCCTCAACAACTACGCCGAAGCCCAGCTTCGTGACGAGCTGACGCGCGTCTCCGGCGTCGGCGACATCAAGACGTTCGGCGTCGGTCGCTACAGCATGCGGATCTGGCTGGACCCGGAGACCATCCGTTCCCTCGGAATGACCACCAACGAGGTGGTCGCGGCGATCCGGGCCCAGAACGCGGAGGTCGCCGCAGGCCGGATCGGCGCCGCCCCGGCACCCGCCGGACAGGTCTTCGACTACACGGTCACCACCACCGGCCGCCTCAACACCGCCTCCGAGTTCGAGGAGATCGTGCTTCGCACCGGCAGGGACGGAACGCTCGTCAAGCTTCGCGACGTCGCCCGCATCGAGCTCGGTTCCGAGAGCTACACCCTCGCATCGTCCCTCGACGGCAGCCCCGCCGCGACCCTCGCGATCTATCAGTTGCCCGGCGCCAATGCGATCGACGTCGCGGACGGCTGCATGGACACGCTGGAGCGATTGTCGAAGTCCTTCCCCGACGGAGTCGACTACAAGATCGTCTACGACGGCACGCTCATCATTCGAACCAGTCTGGCCGAACTCCAGACCACGCTGCTGATCACCATCGGGCTGGTGATCCTCACGGTGTTCGTCTTCCTCCAGAACTTCCGGGCCACGCTGATTCCGGCGGTGACCATTCCCGTCTCGCTGATCGGCACCTTCGCGGTGATGCTGGCCCTCGGTTTCAGTCTCAACCTGCTCACGCTCTTCGGACTCGTGCTGGCGGTGGGCATCGTGGTCGACGATGCGATCGTGGTGGTCGAGAACGTGACGAGGATCCTCGACGAGGAGAAACTCCCACCACGCGAGGCGGCGCTCAAGGCGATGAAGGAGGTGTCCGGCCCCGTGGTCGCGACCACCATCGTCCTCCTCGCGGTGTTCGTCCCCGCCGCCTTCATCGGCGGCATCACCGGCAGCCTGCTGAAGCAGTTCGCCCTCACCATCTCGATCGCGACCGTCTTCAGTTCCATCAACGCCCTCACCCTGAGCCCCGCCCTCGCGGGCGTCCTGCTCCGGCCCACCTCGGACCGGAAGAACATCGTCTTCCGCGGCTTCGACGCGGTCCTCGCCCGGGTCACCTCGGTGTACGCCGGAACCGTGAAGGGCCTGATCGCGATCTGGCCGCTGACCGTGATCGCGTTCCTCGCCCTCGTGGTCGGCGCCGGCTGGATGTTCACCAAGCTCCCGACCGGCTTCGTTCCGCAGGAGGACGAGGGCTACTGCGTCATGAACATCCAGCTCCCGGACGCCGCCAGCGCCGAACGAACCCAACGGGTCCTCGATCGGGTCGCGGCATCCGCCGAGGAGGTCGGCGGGGTCGCGGACGTGCTCGCGATCCGCGGCTACTCGCTGCTCTCCGGCGCCGCCTCCGCGAACGCCGCCACGATCGTGGTGGTGTTCGATCCCTGGAGCGAACGGACCACCGAAGTCCTCGGGCAGACGAGCATCGTCCGCCAGCTGAACGGCATCGGCGCCGCGATCCAGGAAGGCGCGGTCGTCGCATTCCCGGTCCCGTCCCTGCCCGGTCTCGGCGCGAGCGCCGGCCTGTCCCTCGAGGTGCAGGACCGGGCCGGTCTCGGCTTCGACGTGCTGCAGGGCGCGGTCGACCAGTACGTGTTCGCCGCCAACGCCCAGTCGGGCATCGGCAGGGCGTTCTCCACGTTCTCCGCGAACGTCCCGCAGGTCTTCGTCGACATCGATCGTGACAAGGTCCTCTCCCGCGGCGTGGCGATCGAGGACGTGTTCCAGGCGCTTGGCGCCAACCTCGGCTCCTACTACGTCAACGACTTCTCCGCCTTCGGCCGCATCTACCAGGTCCGGACCTCCGCGGAACCGCGATTCCGCGCCCGCCCCCAGGACATCGAGGCGCTCGAGATCCGGAACCGCGACGGCGAGATGCTGCCCCTGTCGGCGGTGGCCACCGTGAAGCAGACGTTCGGCCCGGAGAACGTCTTCCACTTCAACATCTATCCCTCCGCCCGGGTCACCGCCGGTCCCGCCCCCGGGTTCTCCGGCGGCGAAGCCCTCGACCTGATGGAGCAGATCGGGAACACCGAGCTCCCGCCGGGGACCGGCTTCGCCTGGCGCGACATGGCGTACCAGATGAAGTCCTCGTCCGGCGCCATGGCCGCGATCTTCGGTCTCGCGGTGCTTCTGGTCTATCTCGTCCTCGCCGCCCAGTACGAGAGCTGGTCGCTGCCGGTGTCGGTGGTGCTTTCGGTCCCCACCGCCCTCCTCGGCGTGGTGGCGGCGCTCATGTTCGCCGGACTTCCCATCGATCTCTACGTCCAGGTGGGGATCGTGCTCCTGATCGGCCTGGCCGCGAAGAGTTCGATCCTGATCGTGGAGTTCGCCAAGAGCAAGCGGGACGAGGGCGTTGCGCCCGCGGAAGCCGCGATCCTCGCCGCACGGCTTCGATTCCGCGCGGTGCTGATGACCGCCTTCAGTTTCATCCTCGGCGTCATTCCACTGCTGGTCGCCGAGGGGGCGGGTTCGGCAAGCCGTCGAACCATGGGAACCACGGTCTTCGGCGGGATGCTGGCCGCCACGGTGATCAGCCTGCTCATGGTGCCCGTCCTCTACACCGTCGTGCAACGCGCCTCGGAGTTCGGCGGCGGCAAGAAGAAGACGGACGGCGACGCCGCTCCCGGCTCATCAGCTTCATGACCATCCCACCGGTCACCATCGACCTCCAGTATCGCGGCATTCCCGAGGCGGCGGCCTCCTTCCTCTTCCACACCGACGAAGGCCCCGTCCTCCTCGAGTCCGGCCCGACCAGCACGCTCGCCACCCTGCAGACGGCGCTCGTCGCGGCCTCCGTCGACCCCACCTCGATCCGCGCGGTGATCCTCACGCACATTCATCTGGATCATGCCGGCGCCGCCGGCTGGTTCGCGGAACACGGTGCGAACGTCCACGTGCATCCGTTCGGCGTCGCCCACCTTGCGGATCCGGCCAAGATCAACGCGAGCGCCCGCCGGATCTACGGTGACGCGCTCGATCATCTCTTCGGAGAGATGCACGCGTGCCCCGCCGAGCGGATCCATCCCGCGGAGGATGGCGAGGCCATCCGGTACGGACGACACGAGTTCACCGCGATCGAGACTCCGGGTCACGCCCGCCATCATCACGCCTGGTCGATCCCGCTCGATGACGGCCGTACCTGCTTCAGCGGTGATGTCGCCGGAATGCGCGTGCCCGGAACCGACCATCCCATCCTTCCGCTCGCCCCGCCGGAATTCGACCCGAAGGCCTGGAAGGCCTCCCTGGATCGGATCGAGCGGGGGAAGTTCGACGCCCTCGAACTCACCCATTTCGGGCGGGTCGACGACCCGATGGACCATCTGGAGCGGGTCCGAGACCAGCTCGACTGGGAGGCCGCACTCGCGATCGACCTCCTCGACGATGGCGATCTCGACGAAGCGGGTCGGATCTCGGCCTACCGAGACGAACTCCACGAGCGTGCGGCGGCGGATGGCGTTCCGGCGGCCTCCCGAGCGACGTATCTCAATGACGGGGGGATTTCAATGAACCTCGGGGGCGTGAAGCGGTATCTGAAAACATCGCGATCGGAGCCCACGAGGACCGATCATGGATCCACGGGCGGTTCCTCGACGAACTGATCCGGGCCCCGCGCCGATCCGAGCCTCCGACCGCGATACCGCTCGTCCGGTTCGAATTCGACCAGTCAGGTGGGCTCTTCCAGCAAGGCTCCAGGAGCACCAGTCCGATGCATCCCACGATCAGCATCTCCCTCTTCGCCACCGCGACCGCCGCCGTGGTCGCCCTCGGGCTCACCGCGGCCCCGAACCTCACTCCTCCGGGAAGAGACGCCAACACCATGACCACCTCAGAATCAGATCGCCGAATCTCCCCCTCGGGCCACGATGTGACGCCGCTGTCCCGGGAGAAGGTCGAGGCACTCGCCTCGAAGCTCACCCCCGAGCAGTACCGGCTCACCCAGAAGTCCGGCACGGAACCCGCCCTCTGCGGGACCCTCCTGGACAACAAGAAGGAGGGCATGTACGTCTGC
>JAACEA010000026.1 GCA_009936695.1 Planctomycetia bacterium | reverse complement strand
TCGAAGCGCCGCATCGAGAGCGCCAGGAGCCATGCCGTGAAGAGCCGTACACCGTTCGCCATCACCGCCATCGTCGCCGTCGCGGGAGCCTCCGCGACGGTCGTCGCCGATGAAGTCTCGATCGTGGCGGATCGCGACAACACGATGTTCCAGTCGCAGAATGGCGAGCTTTCCTCCGGATCGGGCTCGACGCTCTACGCCGGCCGCGTCAACTTCGCCGCGAACGACGACTGGCAACGACGTGCGCTGATCCGATTCGACGTCTCGGAGATTCCCGCGGGATCGAAGATCGTCGAGGCCTCGGTTCGCATCCAGGTCACCCGGACGCCTCCGCAGCCGCCCGTCAACGTTCCTTTCAAGCTCTTCCGCTGCAACGCGGCGTGGGGTGAAGGCGACTCGTCGTCCGGAGGCGGGGGAGGCGCCCCGAGCCGGGACGGCGACGCGACCTGGTTCCACACCTCGTATCCCGGCGCCTTCTGGGCGACGCCCGGCGGTGACTTCCAGCGAACCGAGAGCGGCTCGGTGTCGATCGACTTCAATGGAAGCTACACCTTCACCGGTGACGGTCTCGCGGCGGACGTCCAGGGTTGGATCGACGGTGGCGCGAACCATGGCTGGGTCATGACCGCGGACGTCTCCGAGCCTCGGACCGTGCGGCAGATCGCGAGCCGCGAAAGTGCCAACGCCTCGAGCCGTCCCACGTTGATCGTCGTCTTCGAGGAAGGAGGCGGTCCGGCCGCCGACTTCAACGGCGACGGGCTGGTGAACGGTGCCGACGTCGGTCTGCTTCTCGCGGCCTGGGGGCCTTGCGACGGGTGCCCGGAGGACCTCGACGACAACGGTGTCGTGAACGGCGCCGATCTCGGGCTGTTGCTCGCCGAGTGGACCGGCTGATCGGGCGGCAGCGTCGATCGAGCATCAACGGGGTTCCGTTTCCAGCTTCCGGGTCGTCGAGACCTTCCGGAGAGCATCTCCCATGGAACGCAAGCGACCCCGGCCGACGATGACGACATGGATCACGATGGCGGTGGTGGTCCTCGCGAGCCCGTTCTCGATCCGGAACGCCGTCTCGGCAGAGTCGGAGTACGTCGATGCAGGCCGGGGCGATGTCCGCATCGTGCGTCCGTCGGACTTCGATCCTGCGGAACCACTTCCCCTGATCATGCTGCTGCATGCCTACGCCTACTCCGGTGAGATCGAGGAGGCGTATCTCCAGCTCTCCTCGCAGGTCGATGCCCAGCGGTTCATCCTCTGTCTGCCGAACGGCCGTCGAAACTTCACGGGACAGCGGTACTGGAACGCCACCGAGGCCTGCTGCGACATCTTCAACCAGTCGCCGGACGACTCGGGTTATCTCCGCGGTCTCGTCGACGTCGTCGGCGCCGCCTACGCGATCGATCCACGTCGCATCCACCTCGTCGGGCACTCCAACGGTGGTTTCATGGCCCATCGGATGATCTGCGAACACGACGGACTGTTCGCGGGAATCGCCACGCTCGCCTCGGCGACCTATCTGGACCCCGACGCGTGCGCCCTCGAGACGCCGGTTCATGTGCTGCAGGTGCATGGAACGCTCGACGTGGTCGTGCTCTACAACGGCGGCTGCTTCGTGTCGGGTGGCTGCTACCCCTCCGCCGTGGAGACCCAGCGCTACGTCGCGGCGGACAACGGATGCGGTGCGGCGCCGGATCCTCGAGCAGGCTCGATCGACCTCGTTCCCGGCGGTGGCGAGGAATCCACGATCTCGACCTACGCGTCGACGTGTTCGGCGGGCGGATCGGCCGAGCTCTGGACCGTGCCTGGTGCCGGTCACAATCCGCCGTTCGGAACGCGTTTCGCGGAAGAAGTGGTCGCGTGGCTGTTGGCGCGTCCCGCGCCGATACCGGGACCCGACGCCGACTTGAACGGCGATTCGCGGGTGTCCGCCGCCGATCTCGGAATCCTGCTGGCCTCGTGGGGTGCATGCACCGGCTGTGCCGCGGACTTCGACGGGGACGGCACCGTCGCGGGTTTCGACCTCGGCGTTCTGCTCGGGGAATGGACGCCCTGAGTATCCTCGGGATCGATGATCCGCGAGGTGGATGCGGGCCATCGCCGCCGTCTCCCCATTCGAATCCCGTTTTCTCGCTTCTTGTCCGGCGTGGCCTGACTCCAAGGCCGGGATGCGGTCGAAACCTTCGTTGACCCAAGGGTGGGGATCCCCTGCACGTCCACACCACGGTTCCAACCGTTCGAAGCAAAACCGGAGAT
>JAACEA010000289.1 GCA_009936695.1 Planctomycetia bacterium | reverse complement strand
TGGCAGTCGACCACCATCACCTTCTCTCCGAAATCCCTAGAGAGAGGTCGAAGGGGTCCTGGGGTCGATGGGGGTCACCTCGGATTCCGGTCAGGCGGCGGCGGTCTCCGCCGCGCTGCTGGCGGTCACGGCGATCCTGCTCGCGACGGGTGGGTATCGCGTGCTGGAAGGCCTGATGAAGGTCGTGATGCCGGTGCTGGTGGTGGCGACCCTGGTCGTCACGGTGATGGCGATTCGAGGGCTCGCGGGTGCAGAGCTCACGTTCCTGCCGCCGATCGACGACGCGGCGAACCGGACGATGATGGCGGCGATGGTGGGATGGATGCCGGCCCCGATCGACATCGCGGTGTGGAGTTCGCTCTGGACGATCGCGCGAGCGAGGGGGCGTTCGATGGATCGGCGTCGGGTGCTCGAGGACTTCGACACCGGTTTCATCTCGACGCTGGTGCTCGCCGTGCTCTTCGTCCTCCTCGGTGCCTCGTTGATGCGCGAGTCGGGGGTCGACTTCCGAGGATCATCGGTCGGTTTCAGCAATCAGATCATCCAGCTGTACACCGCGAATCTGGGTGACTGGTCACGCCCGCTGATCGCGTCGGTGATCTTCGTGGCGATGCTCTCGACGACCGTCACCGTCGCGGATGGATTCCCGAGAACGGTGGCCGCGTTCTTCCGGGCGTTCGGTGAAGGAACGCGTCCTGCGGACGGCGTCTCCGACGCGACGGGCGGAGCGACGCGTTGCGAAGGCAGTCCCGCCGTCTACTGGTCGGTCTTCGTCGTCGGCGCGATCGGAGCGATCTCGATCCTGGTGTTCGGGCTCGCTCGAAAGGACGGCATCACCTTCACCGGACTCGTCGACTTCGTGACCGTGACGTCCTTCATCGCCGCCCCGGCGCTGGCCTGGTTCAATCACCGAAGCGTGTTCCGATCGATCCAGCGACCCGAAGATCGCCCGTCCGGACTCTGGCACGTCTGGTCGTGGGTCGGGATCGCGGTGCTCGGCGTCTTCGCGGCCGCGTACGTGATCGAGCGACTGGGCGGCTAGGCCTTGCCGGGGATGGTCGCATTCGCCGGCTGCCGCGAGCGAAGGATGAGGAATCCGATCGCCCCCGCGATGTTCAGTCCGAGGGTCACCGCGTAGATCATGCCGGGGTGGCCTCTGGCCGCGAGCGCGGTGAAGATCGCGACGCCGAGGAACGGAGCGATCAACCCTCGAAGGCCCGTCAGCATCACGTGGACGCTCATGTACTGGCTGTCTCGATGCGGCGGGGCGAAGTGCTGGTGTCCGAGGTTCCACGCGAGCATCCCGCCTCCGAATCCGATGCCGAGCAGCGCGGACGCCACGAAGAGCAGGGGGAGGAGGTGGTATTCGGTGGCCACGAGGAAGACGGCGCTCGCCAGCACGAAGGACCACGAGTGGATCGCGCGGAAGGAGATCACGTGCATCCGGTCGAGCAGTCGGGCCCACACCGGGATGGCGAACGGCATGACGACGAGTGGCACCACCGTGGTGATGAGGATTCCGGTCTGGTAGGACGTGTCGAACTCGTCCTCGAGGATGATCACCAGCGTCGGAGAGATCATGAGATTTCCGGTGCCGAACAGCATCATGCAGGCCATGTAGCCCGCGTACCGACGATCGTCGCGCAGGACTCGAAGCACGGAAAGTGGATTGACGGCGGGACGCTCGGATTGGTGCCCCTGGCGTTCGGCTCGGGCCAGCCGGTTCTGTCCGCGGAGTCGGACGCCGCCGTAGAGGACCGCGCCGACCACGCCGAACGCTCCGAGGATCGGGAACAGGAATCGGATCGAGCCGACGCTCTGGTCGAGGCTCCAGCCGATGACGAATCCACCCGTCGCCATGACGAGGACCTGCACGGTGGCGAGGCGGCCGGTGATGCGGGTTCGACTCGCGTCGGGATAGTTCGCTCGCCAGACCGAGGTCCGGATCGTGACCACGGCGCTCCAGAAGATCCATCCGAGGATGACGAGGCTGACGAGCATCCACGCCCCGAACGCGGTCCGCGGGGTGAAGGCCATGCAGGCCACGCAGGCGCTGGTCGCAAGCATCAGGCCGGACAGGAAGGGGACCTTGCGACGGCCGTTCGCCGCGGTCGCCCAGGCACCACTGGTGAGGTTTCCGATCGCCGTGGAGGCGGCGATCGCCGCGACGGCGAGATCGAGGCCGGCTTCAGGAAGGCCCGGCAGTCCGGCGAACGTCTTCTTGACGACGACGCCCATCGCGCCGCCCTGGATGCCGCCCAGCATGATCGGCAGAAACGCCCAGGCCGCGAGTTCCCGTCCGTAGTTCCGCCGAAGCATCGGCGGCAGCGTGCGGGGGTGGAAGGTCGAGACCACCATCACGACGAGTCGGATCGGGAATGTCGCGAGGCGGTGGAAAGGCACGAGGTGGATTCGTCTTCAAACGGGCGGGGAGTCGAAAAAAAGAACACGGGGTCCCGGATACGGGACCCCGTGGGGTGGATCAGGCTTGCAGGGACGTCGATCCCTCGAGTTGGCGGTCAGGTTCACTGACTCGGCTGGCCGCTCGTCGAGATGATGTCGTACGGGCTCAGACGGCTCGGTCGGTCGAAG
>JAACEA010000288.1 GCA_009936695.1 Planctomycetia bacterium | reverse complement strand
TGGGAGATCTTCATCGAGGCCCGGTTCCTGCCGACCGCGGATCCGGACGGCCGGATCTTCCTGCAGGTCGGTGACCGCAGGCGGCCCGCCGGCGTGGTGGAGATCCGCCCCGACGGATCGTGGGAGCGACTTCGCGGTCGCCCGGACGAGTCGCTGCAGGTGGAGAGCCGGCGATTCTCCGATCGTTGGCGGATCTCGGTGCTGCTTCCGGAGGCCTGGTTGGTCGAGGCCATCTCCCAGGCCGGAGGTGGCAGCATCCTGCTCGGGATCCGACGCGATGGCCCACGGGGGTTCGTGCAGTACGCGGGCATCTCCAGTCCCACCTGGCGAAGGGACATCATCCCCCTCGCGTTCGGAATCAACGACTGGAATGATGCGGCCGGCATGAGCACCCTTCCCCGGCCCTGAGCGTGGAACGATCGTCGGTCCGGGCGGCGGCCGGACTTCGACCACACGCACCGGATACACTCGCCGCGATGTCCGAGCCCGTCACCGACAATTCGCCGAACGCGGCGCGTGGACCGCGTCGCACCGCGCTCCTGAATCAGAAGGGCGGCGTGGGCAAGACCACCACCAGCTGCAATCTCGCGGCCGCCATCGGCGAGGAGGGGCGTCGAGTCCTGGCGATCGATCTCGATCCACAGGCGCATCTGTCGCTCCATCTCGGCGTCGATGGGGAGACCGTGGGCACCACGGTCTACGACCTCCTGGTCGATCCCGCGGCCGACACCGAGGATGCGTTGGTGCAGGTTCGGGAGAACCTCTGGTTGATTCCCGCCTCGGTCGACCTGGCGGCCGCGGAGTCCGAACTCGCGGCTCAGCCCGACCGGAACGATCTGCTCCGTCGTCGGCTCGAACCACTGCTCGATCGATTCGACTACGTCATCCTCGACTGCCCGCCGAGTCTCGGCCTGCTCACGCTGAACGCCCTGGCGGCGGTGGACGAAGTGGTCGTGCCCATGCAGGCCCACTTCCTGGCGCTGCAAGGGGTCGGAAAACTGCTCGAGACGGTCAGGCTCGTCGCGGCTCAGGTGAACCCCCGCCTCCGGGTCGGTGGCATCGCCCTGTGCATGCACGAGACGCAGAGCACCCACGGCAAGGAAGTCGTCGCCGAACTCGACTCCTTTCTCGCGGAAGCCGACGGCAGCGGTCTGCCGTGGGATGGTGCGACCGTGTTACGACCCGCGATCCGGCGAAACATCAAGCTCGCGGAGGCGCCGAGTTTCGGCCAGTCGATCTTCGACTACGCCCCGTGGTGTCCGGGGGCCATCGACTACCGAAAGCTCGCGCAGCGATTCATCGCGAGCTGGGAGGCCGGGACCGATGCCTCGGCGGCCGCCGCTCCGGATGCCGTCCGACCCGCCGACGAAGCATGAACGCCGGCATCAGGGCAGTTCGATTCAATCCGCCTCGGGGCACCCCCGCCTGGTGGTCGCGTCACTGGCTCCGGATCGCCGCGGTGATGTCGATGCTCGTCCTGCTGGCTGGAACGCACTATCCGAAACTGGTGATCGGAACGCCGGGTGACGGACCGGACAAGATCCTGCACTTCCTGGCGTTCGGGACGGTCACCGTGCTGGTTCGCCTCTCCGGGATCGCGCGGAGCGCCGCCTCGGCCCTGGTGATCATGGGATCCCTCGCGATTCTCGACGAGGTCACGCAGGAGATTCCGGGACTCGGTCGGAGCTTCGATCCACTCGATCTCGTCGCGGACGCCTGCGGGATCATCGTGGCGCTCGCATGGATCGCGGCGCTCGCACCCGATCGACACGGACCCGAGTGGTTCCGGATCGGCCAGACGCGTCGTATCGCGTCCCTCGTCCTCCTGCTCGCGAGTCCGGTGAACTGGTTGCACCTCGCGATCGCGACGGCGCTCGGTGCGATGGTGGGCGGCGTGTTCCTCGGCGTGGCGGGGCGGAATCCCGTGGTCGGCCCGGTCACGATGGTGGTGGTGGGCGCCGCGGCGGGCGGAATCGCGGGGCTCGTGGCCTGTCTGGAGTCCGGGCGCCGCCACTCGACGGACCGGATGGACCGGGAGCGGCGATGTCTGGACTGCCTCGCGTTGAATGGATGTCCGGGATGCGAGACGTGCGGTGGCGGATACCAGGGCCCGTCCGATCGCCGAATTCCCTCCCGCCGCATCGCCATGACCGCGACGGTGTGGACGATCGGATCCGCGGTCCTTCTCTTCGCCGCCTATCTCCTCGTCATGCCGTTTTCGAGCGACCGGAACTGGATGGGTGCCGCGGTCCGCCAGTACGACGCCCTCGGGCTCAATTTCGAGATGATGGTGGACGCGGCCCTGCTGGGACTGATCGGCTCCTTCGTCGTGTACCGGTCTCGCCGCCGGATGTCGCGGCTCGCGGCTCGATACGGGATCGAGTGTCTTCGCTGCGGGCACGACCTGCAGGGGCTTCCCGAGCAGTCCGAAGCGCGATGCCCGGAATGCGGGGAGGCGTTCGTGGCCGATTCGGGGGCCGCCCACGTTGCGGTGCGGACCGAGTCCGAGGAACATGGCGGAAGATGAACCGGACATCCATGCGAACCCGTTCCCTCCCTCCCGCCCTTCTTGCATCGCTGATTCTCGCGATGGTGGCTGGATGCTCCAGCGAGTCCCGTTTCCTGCTCGACAGCGACGTGCCGGCGCCGGATGAGGCGCTCGCTCGGGCGACTTCGAACGTCGAGCGGAAATCCGGCGAACTGGTTCGGGTGAAGAGCGTGTTCGCGACCAAGGTCGATGATCCGAGCCGCCGACTCGACGGGCTCGAGAAGGCGTTCACCACCAACGGCTGGGTCTCGACGGGAATCACCGCGACGGGGTCCACCGCCGTCTGCTTCTTCACGAAGTCCGGGCGACGATGCCAGGTCCGGGTCGTTCGCAACGAACTCGACCCCGCCATGAGTCGAATCTCCTACGACCTCGTTCCGAGCGATGCCGCCACCGATGGCTGAGCCGTCGTCGAAGGCCGGCGGGCGTGGATTCGAACGACATGCGTTGACGGTCACCTTGCTGACCACGGCGAGTCGCTTCGGGGGACTTGCCCGTGAAGCCTGCTTCGGAAGGCTCATCGGCGTCTCGGACGCGGCGAGCGCCTTCGGATTCGCATTTCTCGTGCCCAACCTCTTCCGTCGTCTCTTCGGCGAGGGCGCACTGAGCGCGGCCCTGGTCCCCGAGCAGGCCCGACTCGAGGCGCAGGATCCCCAGGCGGCGCGTCGGCTCGCCTCGCTCATGCTGGCGCGGGTCGGATTGCTGCTCACGGCCCTGACGGTCGTCGGGGAGACGATCCTCCTCGCGGTCCCCGCGATGCGGGACGACCTCGGACTTCGATTGCTCGCGATCACCCTTCCGTACATGCCGCTGGTGTGCATCACCGCGGTCGCGGGCGCCGTCCTGCAGGTCCGAGGGCGGTTCGCGCCAGCCTCCGCCGCACCGATCCTCCTCAACCTGTCGCTGGTGATCGCGGTCTTCGTCGCGTGGTGGGGAGGCGACGGGCCGGTCGATGCCGCGCGGATCGGAATCGTCGGCTGGGGGGTGCTGGTCGCGGGCGTGGCGCAGGCGACGTGGGCCCTGTGGGAGTTGCGAAGGACGTCGCCGCGGGGAGTCGTGTCCACGGCGTCGGATCGCGAGGCGAGACTCGGGCTCCGTCGGGTGGTGACGCAGGCGCTGCCGATGATCCTCGGACTCGGCGTGCTTCAGGTGAACACGTTCCTGGACGGCCTGATCGCGAGCTGGCCGACGGTGGTCGGTCCGGACATCATGGGCCGACCCTATCCGCTGCCCGATACCGCGATGGCCACCCTCGGCTACGCGCAGCGTCTCTACGAGTTTCCACTCGGGGTCTTCGGGATCGCGGTCGCGACGGCGATCTTCCCGCAACTTGCTCGGGAGCACGCGGATCCGACCCGGTTCCTGGACACCCTGCGACGTGGGCTGCGTCTCACGGTGTTCATCGGGCTGCCGGCGAGCCTCGGCATCGCTCTGGTTCGCGCTCCGTTCGTCACGGTCGTGTACCAGGGATTCGCCTTCGACGCGTCCGACGTCGATCGCGTCGCGTTCGTGCTGCTCGGCTACTCCGTCGCGATCTGGAGCTACTCGCTCAATCACGTCCTGGTGCGAGGCTTCTACGCGCGCCGCGAGGCGATGACCCCCGTCCGCATCGCGATGGCGATGGTCGGTCTCAACCTCGTCCTGAATCTCACCCTGGTGTTCGGGACGTCGCTCGGGGTGGCCGGTCTCGCCTGGAGCACCGCGGTCTGCGCGATCCTGCAGTCCTTGATCCTCGGACGCGTCCTTTCGTCGCGGGTCGGCCGTCTCTTCGATGGCGATGCCGTCCGGAGCGTGATGCGGACCGTGGCCTGCACGCTGGTCATGCTTCTCGCGGTCGCCGCCGCGATGTGGTTCGTGCCGTTCGACGGCCTCGGCCTCGGCACCTGGGCGGGCGCGGCGGTCGAACTCGGGGTCCTCGCGGCAGTGGGCGGGGTGGTGTTCTCGTCGGCGGCTCGTCTCCTGCGGATGCCGGAGCTTCGCTGGGCGCTGGGGCGCGAGGTCCGAAGCGGCTGAGCCGACGGGCCGGTCCCGTCAGCCCTTCGGCGATTCGGCCAACCGCCAGTCGGAGCCGGTCCGCTCCACCTGTCGATACAGCGTGTCCCGTTCCACGGGATGGAATCCCGCCTCGGTCGCGGCCCGGCGAAGATCACCGACCGTGGTCTCCTGATGGGTCGACGCGTTGTCGAGGTGGGTGATGTCGTACCACACCACGGTGCCGTCGAGATCGTCCGCGCCGGCGTCGAGCATGAGCTGCGCCATGCCGAGGGTCTGCATGATCCAGAACGCCTTCGCATGCGGGATGTTGTCGAGCATCAGCCGGGCGACCGCCAGGGTGCGGAGGTTCTCGAGCCCGGAGGGTCCGGGGAGCCGTTCGAGACCGCTTCCGTCGGGGAAGAACGGAAGCGGGATGATTGTCTGGAAGTAGCCGGTCTCGAGTCCGGTCTGTCCCGGCATCGGGAGTCGTTCCCCGGGATACCGCGCATCGGGCCCGGTGAGGACCACCGCGTCCGGCGCGTCCGGGGCGCCTGCGGATTCGATGCCCTGCGCCGCGGCCCAGTTTCGAAGGGTGGCGTCCTGCTGGCGGCGGAGAAGGTCCATGTGGACCAGTCGCTCGGGCCGTCCTTCGACGTGGCCGTACAGCATCGTCGCGTTCGAGTTGAGCCCGATCTCGTGCGCCGCCCGATGGACGTCGAGCCACTGATCGCTTCGGATCTTCCCCTTGAACGCGGTGTCGTGGGCTCGATCGTCGAAGACTTCGGCGCCGCCTCCCGGGAGTGAACCGAGGCCGGCGTCACGAAGATCCCGCAGGACGGCCTTCATGCCCTCGAACCCCTGCTTGCCGCGCTTCGAGATGCGCTGGAGATGGACGATCTCGACCGCGGTGAACGACTTGAGGTGCAGGCGGGGGGCCGCTTCGCGGATCGCCGAGAGCATCGACGTGTAGTAGTCGAAGCCGAGCCAGGGATGGAGTCCACCGACGATGTGAAGTTCGGTCGCGCCGGCCTCCGCGGCCTGGATCGCGGACTCCGTCACCTCTTCGACGGACATCTCGTAGGCACCGTCCTGGTCCTTCTTGCGGTGGAAGGCGCAGAAGGAGCAACTGAGGGCACAGATGTTCGAGTAGTTGACGTGTCGATTGACGTTGTAGTACGCGGCTCGACCGTGCATCCGCCGGCGAACCAGGTCCGCGAGTCGACAGACGCCGTGGACGTCCCTGGTGTCGTAGAGGATGCGACCGTCGTCGAGATCCAGTCGCCGGCCCGCGAAGACCTTCTCGGCGATCGACTCGAGATCGGGATCGAGCAGGTGGATCGGGGGGGACTCGTCGACGACGTGGTGGATCATGCGTGCATTCTAGGAGTGGGGGAAGACCGGGGATTCGGGGTTTTCGCCGCCGGCCCGAGGTGGATTCGAGGGGAGCCCCACGAGTTTTCGGACCTCACGGTGCGATTGCCCGGCTTCCCCGGCGTTCTCCGAAGCAAACCTTCCGCAGGAGTGCTGCAGTCGGGGCCCCGAACGGCCGATTTCCCGGAAGTGCGCAGGTTCCCGAGGAACCCCGCTCGAGGCGGTTGGCAGTTGCAAGGAAGGCGATTTTCATGAGTGACGGACACGACGAGCGGCGAAACCCCGAAGAGGAACTCGAGCAGGTGGCTCCGCCCCCGACCACCGATCCGCCCGACGGCGATTCGCGATCCACGAGTGGCGACGTGCTGTCGTTGATCGAGGACGTCGAGCGGCACCTGAC
>JAACEA010000287.1 GCA_009936695.1 Planctomycetia bacterium | reverse complement strand
GGCCCGAACTCGGGCACGCCGCTGATCGCGACCGCCCGGGAGTTCGGCACCGGCCGGATCGTGGGGGGCGCCCTCGAACTCTCCAACGTGGACCTCTCGCAGGAGTTCATCGACATGATCCTCGCGTCGACCGGCTATTCGGCCGCAAGTCGGGTGATCACGACGACCGATGAACTGATGACGCAGCTGCTCGCCCTCGGTCGTTGACGATCGAAGGGCCGAGTCGCTCGAAGACGACGAGCCCACCGCGGTCGCGGGCGCCCGAGGGGACGCCTTCGGCCGCGGTTCGTCTTTCCCGGGCGAGCGGTTCGAATAGCATGGAGCGACGATGAAGCGGAAACCCACCAGCAGACCCGGCAACCGCGTTGCGCGGCCGGGGGTGCCGGATCCGAATCTCCAGCGAGCCACCGAGCTCTTCCACGCCGGTCGAACGGTGGAGGCGGCGCGACTCGTGGACGCGGCGGTGGCGCGGAACCCGAAGGATCCGAACGCACTGCGGATCAAGGCGTTGATCCTCCTGAAGGGGGGGCTGATGCTCGATGCCCAGCGGATCCTCGACCGTGCGCACAAGGCCGATCCCCGGAATCCCATGATCCCGCTCGACCAGGCGGTGATTCACAAGCTCGGTGGCCGGTACCCGGAGATGATCGAATCGGCGCGTGAGGCGTGCCGGCGCATGCCGGGGAATCGTCGCGCCGAGGCGATGCTCGTACAGGCCTTCGAGGGCGCCGGCGATCATGATCGGGCGATCGAGTTCGTCGAGCGGACGATCGCGAAGCGGGGGCTCGATCCGGAGATGGGCGAGTCGTATGCGAACGTCCTCGAGCTCGCGGGGCGGCGCGAGGATGCCCTGGTGGTCGCGGATCGTCTGTTGGGCGCATCGTCGACGCCTCCGCCGGTCCGCCGTCGGCTGCTGCTTCATCGGGGCCGCATGCTGGAGAAGCTGGGACGGATCGACGAGGCGATGGACGCCTACGACGCGGCGCACGCGGTCCTGCCGGTCGAGTTCGACCCCGACGCCTGGGATCGACGGCTCGACGAGATCATCGCCGCCACCGAACGGATCGACGCCGGAGTCGAACCCACTTCCGCGGAAGCGACCGAGGTTCCCGTGTTCATCGCGTCGCTTCCACGAAGCGGGACCTCGCTGGTGGAACGGATCATCGGCGTCCATCCCCAGGCGCACGGCGCCGGGGAGACCGGTCTCGTGGGTGACGTGCTTCGCGGGTTTCGCGACGAGATCGAGGGAAACGGATCCGAGGGGCTCGCGGGCGCGTCGCCCGAACTGCTCGAGCGGATGCGTTCGGACTATCTCGAGCGACAGACCGCGTTGTTCGGTCGGTCCGATCGGATCGTCAACAAGCACCTCTCGAACTGGCAGCATCTGCCGGTCATCGGTCGGTGGTTCCCAAGCGCCCGCATCATCACGCTCGATCGCGAGCCCGGGGACGTGGCGATCTCGATCTACGGCCAGAATCTCGCGCACGACCGCATGCCCTGGACCACGCGTCTCGACTGGATCGGTCGGATGATCCGAAGCCAGGCGCGATTCACGGACGCGCTGCGCGAGCGGTTGCCGAACCCGTGGTTCGAGGTCGACTACACGGCTCTGGTGACCGAGCCGGAGCCCCGGATCCGCGAACTGATCGAGTTTCTCGGGCTTCCATGGGATCCACGTTGCCTGGAGCCGCATCGTTCCGAGGAGGGTCGAGGTGGCCGCCGCTTCATGCCGACGCTGTCGATGCATCAGGTCCGGCAGCCGATCGGTCGCGGTGGTCTCGACCGGGCGAAGGCGTTCGGGGATCGGATGGCGGCGTTCGAACGAGGCTACGAGGCCGGCGGGCGCTGATTCCGGGTACGTGCTCAGTCCGGACGGGACTTGCGTCTCGGTGATCGTCCACGCTCGCCGGCGTCTCCGCGACCTTCCTTGGGCCCGGGCCCGGTCGCCTTCGGCTGGGACGTCGCGGCGCGTGCGATGGAGCCCGATGCCGGGGGGGGCGACGCCGGATCCTCGGAACCATCGTGGGCGAGCTTCGCGAAGATCATCCTTCCGCCCGCGGTCTGCAGTGAATTGGTGATCACCGCCGCGACGATGTCGCCGACCCGATCGCCACCATCCTGGACCACGACCATGCTTCCGTCGGGCAGGTAGCCGACCGCCTGCGATGGTTCCTCGCCGGCCTTGACGAGTTCGATCTCCACCGCGTCGCCGGGAAGCGAGGCGGGCCGCAGGGAGCGGGCGACGTCGTTGATGTTCAGGACGGTCACGCCGTTGATCTCCGCGACCTTGCGCAGATTCAGGTCGGACGTCAGGATCCGGAGGTCCAGGCCGCGGGCCATCTCGACCAGCATCGCGTCGACGCCCACGCCGGGCGGACGGGTGCCGTCGATCGCGACGTCGAGGAACGGGTTCTGCTGCATCTTCGTGACCACGTCGAGACCACGTCGTCCACGGAGTCGCTTCTGCCGGTCATCACTGTCGGAGAGGCGCTGGAGTTCCTCCAGCACGAACTCCGCGATCAGGATCGGCGCGTCGATGAAGCCGGCGCGTCCGACGTCCTCGATCCGGCCGTCGATCAGCGAGGAGGTGTCGACGAGCAGGGGCCGGATTCCCCGGACCTGTCGGGCGAACTCGACGTAGGGGAGGACGACCCGGAAGTCGTCCTTCGTGGTGAGCACCACCGAGACGGAGAGGTAGCAGAAGACCAGGGCGAGGGTCGCCTTCGAGACCCCGAGGTAGATGGAGGTGGTGCCTTCGATCCCGCCCATCGCATTCGCGACCACGTCGATCAGGAAGCTCACCGCGACCGCCGCGAGGAGGCCGAAGCAGATCCCCAGATAGACGCCGACCACCGAGGACAGCCGCTTGTTCGGCGTCATCACGTCGAGGACGATCACGATGGTCCCCACCGCGGCGCTGGCGAGCAGGACGCCGAGGAAGGTCTGCAGCCGGAATTCGAGCGGGCCCGACTGCCGTCCCGCGATGGTGAGCATCGAGATCGAGACGAGCAGGACGAGGAAGAGGAGTCGGACCACCAGCAGCAGGAGTCGCTGCGAACGCAGCCGGGTCGAGTCGAGATCCGACGGGGTCACGATCGGGGAGGCGGGTGGCGGCATGGGATCGTCTCGTTCCATCGTTCCCGGATTCTACGCGGCCCATCGACCTCCCCGGGCTTCGGAACCGGATTCGGGCTAGGATGTCGCATCGCGTCGCGGATCGCGGCGTGGAGGACGGTCGGGTCCGTCGGACGGACGGCTCGCCAACCTGGTCAGGGCTTGACGGCAGCAGCCATACGCGTCGTCGTTCGGGCCGTCGATCGCCTGGCCGTCCTCCACGTCGCCATCCCGTGGCGTCCGTCGCATGCCTCCGCCGTCACCCCGGCCCCTCGACACCCGGTGCTCGATGTCCGAAACCGCCACCGAAACCGCTCCCGGCTATCAGGTCCTCGCACGACGCTATCGGTCCCGGACCTTCGGCGAGGTCGTCGGCCAGGAATCGATCGCCGAGACGCTGGAGCGCGCGATCGAACGGGATCGCACCGCGCATGCGTATCTCTTCTGCGGGACCCGCGGCGTCGGCAAGACCTCGATGGCGAGGATCTTCGCCCGGGCGCTCAACGCCACCGATGCGGAGGGCGAAGGGCAGGCCGTGCAGGATGCGATCCTTCGCGGCGAGGACATGGACGTCGTGGAGATCGACGGCGCGAGCAACAACGGCGTCCAGGACGCCCGGGATCTGATCGCCAACGCAAGCATCCGACCGGCGCGATCGCCGTTCAAGATCTACATCATCGATGAAGTCCACATGCTCTCGAATGCGGCGTTCAACGCCCTGCTCAAGACCATGGAGGAACCGCCGTCGCATGTGAAGTTCATCCTGTGCACCACGGAACCGCACAAGGTCCTTCCCACGATCCAGAGTCGGTGCCAGCGGTTCGACTTCCGACCGATCTCGGTGCCGCGGATCGCGGCCCACCTCACCGACGTCCTCGCCCGGGAGTCGATCGAGGCCGACGAGGCGGTGGTGCTTCGCGTCGCGCGGCTCGCGAACGGTTCGATGCGGGACGGCCTGAGCATCCTCGAGCGGATCGTCGCCGCGGCGGACGGCCGGCTCGACGCGGAACTGCTCGAACGCGTGCTCGGAGTGCCGCCGGAGGACATCGTCCGGGACGTGGTGGCGGCGATCGGTGGCGGCGACCTCGCCGGCACGCTTCGCGCCATGGCCACGCTGCTGGGCGAGGGACTCGCCCCCGAACGAGCCCTCGACGGGATCGCCGAACGATTCCGGCTGCTGCTTTCCGCCGGGGTCTGCGGGGCGGATCCCGAGATCCTGGGAACGGGGTCGGAAGAGGCCGCGGGGCTCGTCGAGGAGGCCGCGGACTTCGAACCGGAACAACTCGTGCACATGATCGCGCTCTGCGATGCCGCGAGCGCCCGGGTCCGGGTGAGCGCCTCGCCGCGTGCGATCCTCGACGCGGCGGTGGCCCGCATGGCGTTGTCCGAACGCTTCGCTCGCGCCGCCTCGCTGCTCGCGGCGAACGTCGCCGCAGTCACGCCTTCGAAAAAAAAAAGGCTGACCGGCGCTGAGTCGCGCCCGGTCGCGGAGCCGCCGGTCGATCGTCCGGTCACGAAGGTGGCGATGCCGAAGACGACCCCGCCGCCCGAGACCGCACCGCCCGAGGTGCCTTCGCTCGAGACCACTCCGCCCACGGAGACGCCCGACCCCCATTCCGACGTCGACGCGGGATCGGCGGGCCCCTGGGCCCGTCTCGAGGCCGCCGCGACCACACCCCGGTTTCGCGCCATGATCGCGGACTTCGAGTTCGACCGGCTGGAGGGCGATCGCCTTCGACTTCGCCGACGGGACGACGCCTCGCCCGGCGCCGATTGGACGGTGTCCCATCCGGAATCGCTGGAACGGCTGGCCTCCGACGCCCTCGGCCGTCGGATCCGGATCGAATTCGCCGGTGCCGCATCGTCGAGTGCGGCGCCATCACCGGTCGTCGGTGACGACGTCGAATCGCATCCGCTGGTCGCGGAAGCCATGGAGCTCTTCGACGCCCATGTCGTGCAGGTCAGGACAATCGGCGGTTCCTCGAAGGTCGAGGAACCCGCCGCCAAGCCAGAGAAGGAAGAATGATGTTTGATGCATTGAAGGGAATGGCCGGACTCGGCGGGATCATGAAGGACCTGCCCCGGATCAAGGAGCGGTTCGAGCAGGTCCGTGCCGAACTCGCCGAGATGACCGTCGAGGCGCAGGTCGGTGGCGGGGCCGTCACCGCGGTCGCCGACGGCAAGATGCGGATCCGTTCGGTCCAGGTGGATCCCGTGATGCTCGCGATTCTCGTCAAGGACGGTGAAGAGGCCGATCGAGGCATGGCCGAGGATCTCATCACCAGCGCCGTGAACGCGGCGCTCGAGCGGGCGCAGGAGATGATCGCGGATCATCTCAAGTCGGCGGCGTCCGAGATGAACATTCCGCTTCCCCCAGGTGGCCTGCCGGGACTCATGTGATCCCCGGTTCGCGAGGAGGTCCGCGTCCATGACCGCATACCCCGAGAGCGTCTCGAATCTGATCGACGAATTCGCGCGGCTCCCCGGCATCGGTCGGCGG
>JAACEA010000286.1 GCA_009936695.1 Planctomycetia bacterium | reverse complement strand
TGGACCTTGACCAGCAGCATCCCACCCTGGTGTCTCGCCTCGAGCACGAGCGACGCCGACTCGTCCTTGCCTGCCGATCGCCGGACGTCGGGGACTTCGATTCCGTGGTCGACGGCGTTCCGCAGGACATGGGTGAGCGGCGCCTCCAAGGCGGTGAGGATCTCGCGATCGACACGGGTTCGCCCGCCACGAACCTCGAACCGGACCTTCTTGCCGAGCGTTCGAGCGAGGTCCCGGATCATTCGGGGGAAACCATGGCCACCATCCTCGAACGGTCGCATCCGACTCCCGAGAACCTGGCCATAGAGATCGGCGGAGATCTCCTCGGTCCGCCTGAGAAGGCCGTCGAGTTCTTCGACGAGCCCGGAGACCGCAAGACGACCCTCGTCGACATCGCGCCGGAGTCCGGGGAGCGGATCGCCGGCCTCGCGGACCGCCGCACCCACGCCGTCCTCCATCGATTCAAGACGGCGGTCCAGTCCCGCCACCCGCTCGCGGACATCGAGAAAACGGCGCGATATCACCATGACCTCGCCGGCCAGGCGCATCATCCGTTCCAGACGTCCCGAGTCGACTCGGACCGTTCGCGACTCCTCACCGGACGAGCCCGTCACCGCGTTCGACTTGGGCGAGGGATCCGGAATCGCCGATGCCGGCGGTCCCGCTGTCTCGGCGGACGCGATGGACTCGTTCGACTCCGCAGCCGCCGGTTCCAACGCCGTCGAATCGTCCGGTTCGGGCGGCACGCGATCGACCGGTCCCGCCGCGGCGGCGTTCGACGCGTCGCCACCCGCACTCGCCGGCTGTCCGAGCGAATCGACGAGCTCGACGATGGCGGCCTCGTGTTCCGCGGCCCATGACTCGATCGCGGATTCCTCGATCGACGCCAGGCCGCGCAGCAGGTCGGTTCCCGCGAGCAGTTGATCGACCCGTGCGCCGCAGAGTTCCTCGTCTCCACCCTGGACCGCGACGAACACGTCCTCCATGGCATGCGCGAGACCCACCGCGACGTCGATTCCGATGATCCGCGCCGCCCCCTTGACGGAATGCGCCGCGCGCATCAGCGGCTCGATCGCGACGTTCGCATCGCCGGGATCGGACTCGAGCTGGAGGAGACCGACCTCGAGCGATGCACAATGCGTCTCCGCTTCTTCGCGGAAGAGATCGAACATCGAGAAGCCGCCGAGATCACTCATCGCAGACCTCCATCGAGAAGATCGAGGATTCGGTCGGAGTCGAGCAGGGCGGCATGGCGATCGCCGAGCGGAAGGAGACCGCTGGTATGTCGATGCAGCGAACCCGCAACGGTCGCGGGCGGTTTCAGCACGTCCACGCGAGGAAGTCGAATCACACCCTCGACCTCGTCGACGGGAGCCGCCCAACGTCGATCCGCGGGACCGATGACCACGATTCTGGGATCCACCGGGGCGGTGTCGGCGACGAGATCAAGAAGACGGTCGAGTCTCGCGGCGGGCACGATCTCACCGTCGACCACCACGATTCCGGCGAGATGTTCCGAATGGCGATGCGGCACGCGACGAATGACGCCCGGGCCATGGACCCGCTCCGCGAACTGCGCATCGAAGCCGAGCCATTCCCCGCCGATCCGCACGATCAACGCGGTGACTTCATCCGCCTGCACCGTCTCGTGGCGGTCCCCGACCAGACGGGTGTTCTCGTCGAGCCCGGTCGCGTCGATCGGCCGCTCCAGCAGCCGCCGCATCGCGTCCCGGGAATCCGACGATTCCTCGCTCACGACTTCGTTCTTCGCATCGGTCATGAAGACGCCCCCCCGGAATCCTCGTCCGCTCGATCAAGCCGGCGCCGATGTCGCGCGGCGGCCGCGAGATCTCCCTCGGCTTCGGCGATGGACACCATCGCCAACAACGCTGCGGAGTGATCCGGCGAGAGGTAGAGGAGCCGGCGCAGATGTTCACGGGCCGAGTCGATTCGCCCGTCGTCACGCTCGATGGAGGCGAGCAGGAGCCGGGTCTCCAGGTCGTCGGGATCGCGTTCGATCAACGCCTCGCCCGCGATCCGGGCTTCTTCGACGCGACCCTCGTCCGCGAGTCTTCGGACGGAGGCGGCAGTCGGGGAATCCGGTTCCCGCACCGGCCGAGCGATTCTGGGAACGGGACGCGGGCCAGGCGTCGAACTGAACGGCCGGACCGGACGAGCGGCGGCATCGGCCATCCGTCGATCGGAGCCCCGCTCGCTGATCGCCCGCCATGCGAAGACCCCCGGAAGATCGATCGGCTCCAGCACGTTTCCGAGATCCGCCGGGGGATCGGCATGACCCGCGAGCAGGATCCCGTCCGGCTTCATCAGTTCGGCGGCTCGGGCGCAGAGTCGACGCCGGGCCGGCGCCGCGAGGTAGATCAGGACGTTTCGACACAGGACCACATCACAGCTCGCGGCGGCCACTGGTAGCGGATCGGTGACGATGTCCGCTTCCACGAACTCGACCATCGCCTGAAGCTCGGGATCCACCCGCCAACCCCGGCCCTCAGACTGGAATCTCGTTCGCCATGGCGTCGGGACGTCGTCTCGAATCGCCATCGACGGAAGGAGTCCGGATCTCGCGGCGTCGATCGCGGAACGACTTCGATCCATCGCGACGATCTCGATCCGATGGCGCGGAATCCCCGCGTCGGCGAGCACCGCGGCGACCGTGAAGGGTTCCTGGCCGGCTGCGCAGCCCAGACTGACGACTCGAAACCGCTCGTTCCCCCGGAGCGACTCCGTCGCGCGTTCCCGAAGGAGTTCGAACGATGCCGGATACCGGTTGATCCAACTCTCCGGCACCGCGATCTGCTCGGAAAGGAGACGGCGTTCGGATTCGAGCGACACCAGTCTCTGGTGGTACCCCGACACGGTCAGGTCGAGGACGGAAGCACGACGGTCGATCCAACGCTGGATCGCGGGCTGCTCGAGCAGACCGAAATCCAGACCCGCCAGGTCGGCGATGCGTCGAAGCTGATCGGTGTGTTCCATCACGAGCGTCGTCATTCCGTCGTGGAACCGAAGAGGATCTCGCGATGCGAGACGTCGAGGATGCGATCCGGATCGATCATCTGGAGCGTCGTGCCGTTCTTCCGGAGCACTCTCCCAAGATAGGCGTGCGACTCCGTCCGCAGACCCGAAAAGTCGCTCTCGTCGGCGGGGTCCACCTCCACGACCTCCTCCACCGCCTCCGCCAGGAGCCCGACCGCCCGCCTTTCCGCATCGGGGTCGTTCGACTCGCCGATCGCCATTCGAATCACCATGATCCGACTCCCCACGAGCGATCGGGCTGGACTCGCGTTGACGAGGAGATGCAGATCGAGCAAGGGCGTCAGTGTCCCTCGGTGATCGAACACGCCGATCATCCAACTCGGCGACTCCGGAAGGATGCGGGTTTCGACCATGGGAACGACTTCTTCGACGTGGGCGGTCGGAACGGCGAATCCCCTGCCTTCGATGGACAGCTCAAGCACCTGCATCAGGGCGCTCCATCCTTGCGCAGATCCCACTCGGCCAACGACCGGCCGAGCATCTCGGTGGCGTGCCCGAGTCGTGCCGAGACGTCCTGGAGTCGCTGCGAGGATTCGTTGGCGCTGTCCGCACTGCTGGTCAGCCCGCCCATGGCCTCGTTGATCTGCCGGGTGCCGGCCGCCTGGGAGCCGACGCCTTCCGCCACGCGGCCGAACGCGACCGCGTTCTCGCCCGCCGAATCGATCGCGATCGCGAGACTCTGCGAGAGTTCCCCGGTCTGCTCCACCGTCCTTCGGACCCGGTCGGTGTACCGGTCCATCTCCATGACGCCGGTCGAGACCGCCGCCTGCATCTCCTGAACCGTGGTGGTGATCTCACCCGTCGCGTTCGCGGTGAGATCCGCGAGTCGACGGATTTCACGGGCCACCACGAGAAACCCGGTGCCGTACTCGCCGGCCTTCTCCGCCTCGATCGCGGCGTTGACGGAGAGGAGATTCGTCTGCTCCGCGATTCTTCCGATCGTGTCGACGACACCGGTGATCTCACCAGCCCGCCGGTTGATCTCCCCGAGGCGAACCGCGACCTCGCTGGTCGCCGACTCGACCGCGTTCATCGACACCGACATGTCGCTGAGTCGTGATTGATCGGCATCCATGGTCTGCGCCGTCTCGGCCGCACGGCGATCGACCCGGCGAACCTCCTCGGCGAGTTCTTCGGTGGTCGCTGCGATCTCCCGCACCGCGGCGGCGATCTCCGAGGCGCTCGCCGCGAAGCCGGTGGCGACCTCCGCTTCGCGAGTCGTCGTCTCGGCGACTTCCGCCTCGACCTCGCAGAGTTCACGGCGTGCGCTTTCGACGTCGCCCGCGAGATCGCGAAGTCGTGACGTCATGCGCTCCACGCCTCGCACCAGTCGGCCCGTCTCGTCTCTCGAGTCATCGGACCGGATCTCGGCGCAAAGCCGACCGTCCGCGACCTGCTCGACGGCGTGCGCGGACCGTTCGATCCGACCAATGGTCGGCCGGAGCACGAAGATCAGGATCCCACCGCACACGAGCAGGCCGATGACCACCGTGACGGCGTTCTTCACCAGCAGGCTTCGGGCGGAGGCACCCGCCACCGACACCGGCTGTCGGACGATCAGCGTCCAGTCCCCCGGCCGCACCATGCTCACCGCGTAGATGCAGGGGACTCCCAGCATCGGATCCGTCGCTTCCATCACGAAACTGTCGGATACGGCCGCACGCCG
>JAACEA010000285.1 GCA_009936695.1 Planctomycetia bacterium | reverse complement strand
GAGGACTTCTGCGATCCCGTGACCGGCGACTGTCGATTCGAACCGATCGAAGGATGCGAGAATGCTCCTTGCGGCGATCCGGGCGCGGGGGACTGCTTCGAGCCGTCCCCGGTGCCCAGTTGCGACGACCTGGAATGTTGCGACGCCGTCTGCGGTGTCGACGCGTTCTGCTGCGACGTGGTCTGGGACCTCGCCTGCGTCGAGCTCGCCGAGAATCTCTGCTCGGGGCCCTAGCGGTCCGTCGGCGTTTCGAGAATCGTCACCGACGCGAGGGGTTCGCGGCGGATCGCCGATGCCCCGCGGTCGCTCGGGCGGGTGGCGTACTCCGCTCGGAAGAAGTGCAGCGTCGTTCCGGGAGGCCGGTTTCCGACCGCGAGCTCCGCCAGCGCCTGCAGGCCGGCATCCCTTCGATCACCGGGTGGGAGCTTGAGCACCCGGGAGACCATGCCGATCCAGCGCGCGGTGCGCACCGGGCCCTTGCCGGTGGCGAACGACGCCACCATTCGTTCTCCGTCCGGAGCGGTGATCTCGACCTCGATGATCGAGCGGACCGGTTCACGGATCGGGTATCCGAACTTGGGGTAGCACGCGAACGGCCAGCCGTAGTTGTCGCCGCGGATCCCGTACCACCCGTTGCCGATGAGGAGGATCGCACCGACGACCGTGACGGGGAGAAGTGCCCCTCGAGGCGACGGGCCGACTCCACGGGGGATCCCGAGGGTCGGCGATCGAAGGCCCAGTCTCGAGAGCAACCGAGGCCAGTCGACGAGGCACGGGTAGATCGCCAGGAGTGAATAGAACCCGATGTTCAGGGTGAGGAGATTCGCGAGGTGGAAGAGCGTGCCGAGGACCAGGGCGATGATTCGCGTCGGCCGGCGCAGCATCAGCAGGATGAACGAGATCTCGAAGGCGATCACGCCCAGTCCGCCGACGCGAAGCAGCCACGGGCTTCCGGTGGGATCCAGAACCGGGGTCCAGTTCGCGTGCGTCGTCCACTGGTGCCAGATCTGGTGGCGCAGGTGATCGCTGAAGATCCAGTCCACGCCGCCGGTCCAGAGTTTCCAGACGCCGGGGAAGAGATAGACCATCCCCAGAAGGACCCAGGTGAATCGAAGTGGAAGTCCGTAGCGCACGTCGGAGCACGGTGCCGGGCGTCTTCGTCGAATCCAGGCGTCGAGTGAGAGGACGTCGCCGCAGCGAGAACTCGCGAGGAGGAGGGCGAACCACACCAGATGGTGCGCGTGGTTGACCTTGCCGTGGAGTTGCGGGATGCCGAGCACGAGCATCGTGAGCAGCGTGCTCGCGATGGCCGCGGGGCGGGTCAGAAGGCCGAGCATCGCCATCGCGGTCGCCACGATCCAGGCGATGAGGATCAGGCGGGCGGTGGACGGATCGGGAATGAGGTTCGTGAGCAGGGGACCGATGCCCGAGGGTGGGAAGAGCAGCGCCTCCGGCAGGGCGGCATGCACGAGGAACTCCTCGCGTCCCGCGGGAATCACGAGCAACGCTCCGAAGGTGGTGATTCGGAGGACCGCGAGGTTGAGGGGGGCGTCGGGTTCGGTGAAGAAGGCCTTCGCGCCGCGGGCCAGGGACGCCCGATGGATGAAGCCCAGTGCGCCGGCCACGACGAGCATCCACAGCAGGCCGAACCGGGTCATGACGGTCCGCCCCACCCACAGCGCGTGTTCCGGGGCCTCCCACGCGGGATCGACCGCGCGGCGTCGCTCGATCAGGTCGACCAGCGCATCGAAGCCACCCCGGCCGGACGCCGCCGAATCGACGACATCCTCAAGCCATCCATGCCACGCGAGCCACAGGGCCAGCCAGCCTCCGAGGAGCGCGAGGATGAACGGAAGGACGAGGTTTCGATTTCGAGCGCGTGGCGTCATGATCGATTCGCGTCAGGGCTCCGGATACTTCGGATCGAAGCGGCGTGCGGCGTGAGCGAGGGCGCGATCAGTGGGTGGTCCACCCGACGATGGATCGCTCGTCGTCGATCGCAGCCTCAGGATTCGGGCCAGGGAACCGGTCGGCCCAGAAGTCGGGCGAGACGATCGTTCTGGGGCGCGAAGTGGGCTCGCAGTCGATCGAGGGTGGCGGGTGGCGGGGGCCGACCGTCGCCGCGATTGGCGATCGGAAGCGGGGGTGCAGAAGGGTTCGGTGGGAGCCCGAGCCGTTCGAGCACCCGGTTGCTGGTGCCTTCGGGGTCCTCGAAATGATCTTCGGAGAAGAGGACCAGCACTCGTTCGGATCCGAAGGCCTCGAACCATCGCTCGAGCTGCTCCGCGTATCGACCGCGGGCCAGATACGAGAAGTGCTCATGAGGTCCCGAGACGGCGGCCGGATCATCGAGAAGGCGTCGCGTCTCACCGGCGAGTCGGGCGGGTTCCTGTGCGATCGCATCCTCGAACTCAAGCGTCTCGACGCCGAGCCTTCGTTCATGTCGATGATGCGACCAGGCCCGCAGGGCGGGGTCCCGGAGCAGCACGATGAGATCGAGTTCCGGACCCAGCAGGTCACGGGCGATCGTCGGCGTTCTCGGGTGGAAGAGGTAGTAGGGGCACGCGTCCCCGGCTCGGCATCGGTCACCGAGCCGGCGTTGGAGACGGGCGCGTCGGAAAGCGGACTCCTGGAAGCTCCGGCAGCGAAGGCTCGACGGCCGGGGGCCCGCGAGGATCCGACATTCCTTGGCCGCCCTCGGGAGTACGTGTGGTGACCGGGCGATTCGACGATCGAGATCGGTGGTGCCGGACTTCTGGGCGCCGATCAGAAGGAAATCCGGAAGCACCCGCCACGGTGCCGATAGAAGCCGATGAAGGTTCGGTCGGGGTTCCGGCGTCGGAACGCAGGAATGCGTTGTCGGCGCATGGGGCATGGGTCCGACGATACAGTTGAATCGAGGACTCGTCGATGATTCCCTGGCTGAGACGACAACCCGTCGGTACCCGTTTCCTGATTCTCTTTCCCGGCAGGACGGGGAGTTCATGGTTGGTCGACGGCCTCGGACGGCATCCACGCGTTCGAGCGGAGGGTGAGATTCTCGTGGGCCGGTCCCCGGACGAGCAGCGGTCGACGCTCCGACGTCTGTATGCCGGCCGACGGACCAGATCCGCCGTCGGATTCAAGACGAAGCTGAAGGATGTCGCGGACCTCGATCTGCTTCGATCCTGCATCGTGGAGAACGAATTGACGGTCATTCTGATGCGGCGTCGGGACCTGCTTCGGCTCGCGATCTCCAGAATCAATGCCCGGCGACTCCACGCGGAGACCGGGCGGTGGAACGTTCGTGCCCGCGAGCGTCCGGTGAGCGGGGGGGATGTCGCCGTCGAGGAACTCGTCGATGCCCTCGCCCGCTGCCGAGACGACGTGCTGCGGCTCGACGGCTTCATCGCATCGTCGGGTGTCGTTCCCTGCGAGATCGAGTACGCGGACATCCTGGAAGATCCCGATGGGGTGCTCGCGATGGTGCAGCAGTGGCTCGGGGTCGAGCATCGCCCGCTCGCATCCTCCGTCGCGAAGAACACGAATCAGGAACTGGCGGCGGCGGTGGGGAACATCGAATCGCTTCGTCGCCAGCTGGCGTCCAGTGAGTGGTCGTCGGTCTTCGACGTCGATCCGATCAGTGAGCGACGTTCTTCGAGCGAAGGTTGATGATGATTCGCTGCCAACGCCGCAGTCGCCAGGATCGTGTCGCGCGAGTCGCACGGGCGATCGCGCGGCGAAGCGTCTCGTCTCGCGGGCCGCAGGTCTCGAACTCCATCGCGAGCCAGTGCAGGAAGCGTCTCCGGGTCCGGATGTCGAGACCGGATCGGTGGGTTCGTGCGACGCAGCTCGACTCGTGCTGGCGATAGAGATGCAGGACGTCGGGAATCACGATCACGGGATGACGGAACATGAGGCGGGCGAGAAACGCCTGATCCTCGTACATGCCCCGGAATCGTTCGACGTGCCCGCCCATCGCCACCAACGGCCGACGACGCACCAGGGGCGCGAGTGGAACCGCCCGGGGATTCTCGAGGAACATCGGCAGCAGGCCCGGTGGTCGGAGCAGCCGATCGGCCTCGACGGAAGGGATCGTCTGGTCCTCGTCTCTCCCTTCGGGCGAGCCCCATGACCACCAGCGACGGCAGGGACCGATCGCCGCCACCGCCTCCGGACATCGGTCCAGCGTCTCGTGAAGCGTCTCCAGTTTGCGGGGGAGGAACCGATCGTCGTGGTCGAGCCAGGTCACGAACTCCCCGGTGGCGTGGCGAAGCCCCAGATTCCGGCTCGCGCTCATCCCGCGGTTCTCCCCCTGGGGATGACGGTGGACATGGATTCGCTCGGAATCCTCCTCGGCCAGTCGGGTCGCGAGGTCGAGGGTTCCGTCGATCGAGCCATCATCGACGATGTGGAGCTCCCAGTCTTCGACGGACTGATCCCGAACGCTCGCCACCGCCTCCGCGAGATGAGTCTCCCCGTCTCGGACGATGGTGACCACGCTGAATCGCGGCTGGGCGGTCAACGATCCTCGCCCTTCGGGTCGTGGCCGAACCGCGACAGGAGCGGGCCCGCGATGGCGAGGCACCTCTTGAAATCACGGCGTCCGAGCGGCGTCTGCCGGGTTCCATCCCCGAACCCGTCCGGTTCGACGAGCGGCTGATCCCCGAATTCGCCGCGCAGCGTGATGGCCGGGCCTGCGCCGGCGTCTTCCGTGGTGACGATTCGGGCGCATTCCGTCCCGGATGTCGGCAACCCCGCGAAGTCGAGCGCCTCGCCGAGCGTTCGAGCCGGCTCCGATCGAAGATCCTCGTATCGCAGGGTCATGAATCGAGCGGCACCGAACCGCGGGGCGGCGGATTCCGCGGCCTCGACGCATTCGACCCAGCGTCGGGTCGCAGCTTCGATCGATCCCGGTGCCCAGCCGCGGCCCCACGGCCTGGTGGCGGCGCGGACCAGGCTGGCCGCGACGTCGGCTGGATGTCGGACCAGGTGGATGACCCGGCAGCGCGGCAGCAGCCGATCGGCCAGTTCGAGATGAAGGGCGTGATCGGGCGTCTTCTCGATCAGCAGCCT
>JAACEA010000284.1 GCA_009936695.1 Planctomycetia bacterium | reverse complement strand
CGCCGATGTTGTAGGAGAAGTAGTAGGTCTTGCAGTAGGAGATGGCGGGTTTGACGCCGCCCCCCGCGAGCAAGACGGTGAAGCATCGGGGATGATGGTCCCGACCGTAGTTCTCCCGGGTGAGGTTTCCCTGGCTGTAGACGGTCCGCCCGAATTCACCGGCCCAGAGCACCAGCGTGTCGTCGAGCATGCCGCGTTGCTTGAGATCCTGCAGGAGCGCCGCCTGCGGCTGGTCGACCGCCTTCGCCTGGGCTCGGATCTCCCCGGGGAGATTTCCATGCTGGTCCCAGCCCCGCATGTAGAGCTGGATGAAGCGGACGCCCCGCTCGGAGAGACGTCGGGCCTGGAGGCAGTTCGCGGCGAAGCTGCCCGGAGTGCGGACGTCCGGGCCGTACATTTCGAGGGTCGCTTCCGACTCGTCGGAGATGTCGGTGAGTTCGGGCACCGACATCTGCATCCGATACGCCATCTCGTACTGGGCGATTCGAGCCTGGACCTCCGGGTCCAACGATTGGGCGAACTCCTCCTCGTTCATCTTCGCGGCCAGGTCGAGCATCAGTCGCCGATCCTCGCGGCTCACGCCGTCGGGGTCGCGGAGATGCAGCACCGCGTCCCGGCCGGCGCGAAGCTTGCAGCCTTGATGTTCGCTCGGCAGGAACCCGCTGCCCCAGAAACGGGCCGAGAGCGCCTGCATGTTCCCGATGCCCTGGGTGATCATCACCACGAAGGTCGGGAGATCGCTGTTCATGCTTCCAAGCCCGTAGCTCATCCACGAGCCGAAGCAGGGCCGTCCCGGGATCTCGCTTCCGGTCTGGAAGAAGGTGATGCCGGGTTCGTGGTTGATCGCCGAGGTGTGCATGGACCGGATGAAGCAGATGTCCTTCGCCATCCTGCCGGTGTGCGGCAGGATTTCGGAGAGCATCACGCCGTCTTCGTTGTTCTCGTACCGGTCGAACTTGAAGGCGGTCGGCGCGACCGGGAATCGGGCCTGACCACTGGTCATGGTGGTGATCCGCTGGCCGTTGCGGATCGAATCGGGGAGATCCTCGTCGAATCGTTGCTGCAGCGCGGGCTTGTGGTCGTAGAGGTCGAGCTGGCTCGGCGCACCCTCCATGTGCATGTAGATGACCCGCTTCGCCTTCGGGGCGTGATGCGGGATCGACGCGAGGATCTCGTCGACCTCGCTCACTCGGCTTCCCGCGAAGGCGGGACGATCACCCACCAGCGAGCCGAGCGCGGTCGCGCCGAGGCCGCCGAGCACCCCTCCGGCCATCGAGCCGAAGAACCGACGGCGGGTGAGGTTGCGCAGGTAGCCCTCGAGCGGATCCGCGGGCCCTTCCTTGAATTCTCGATCCGACATGGGCATGGTCCTTGGTTCAGTCCTTGACGATGGCGGCGTCCGAGCAGAGCACGGCGTTGGCGAGCATGGTCCACGCCGCGAGTTCGGCGGGATCGAGGTCGTCGGGGGGCATCGCCTCGCCGACCGCGATCAGTGCCGCGGCGTCCTCGGGGGCGTTCTGGTACCGATTCCGGTAGCGAGCGATGGTGTCGCGGAGGGTCGCGCGGATCGCGTCCGAGGGCGGCGACGCGGTCGTGATCCGGAAGAGCAGATCGAATCTCGCCTCGTCCGTCGCTTCGCGTTCGATGACCGTCGCCGCGAGCAGTTTCGCGGCCTCCACGAACTGGGGATCGTTCCAGAGGACGAGCGCCTGGAGCGGGGTGTTGGTGGTCAGTCGACGGGTCGAGCAGTATTCCCGGGTCGGGGCGTCGAGCGCGAGCATCGACGGCGGGGGGGATGCCCGCTTCCAGTAGGTGTAGACGCTGCGGCGGTACAGGTCGTCGCCGTATCCCTGTTCGTAGTTCCGGGTGTTGGACTGGAGCATCGCGACCTCCCGCCAGAGGCCTTCCGGCTGGTAGGGCTTCACGCTCGGGCCGCCGAATCGTTCGACGAGCAGGCCGGAGGCGAACAGCGCCTGATCGCGGATCTGTTCCGCGGAGAGACGCTGACGCGGGAACGAGGAGAGCAGCACGTTGTCGAAGTCGATCTCGAGCGATCGCGGGTTTCGCCGGGCCGACTGCCGGTAGGTGGCGGAGGTCAGGATCCTGCGGATCAGGGCGAGTCGATCCCAGTCGCCGTCCCGGAACGTCGCGGCCAGGTGGTCGAGCAGTTCCGGATGCGAGGGCCACGCGCCCTGGTAGCCGAAGTCCTCGACGCTCTCGACGAGTCCTCGCCCGAAGAACATCGCCCAGACCCGGTTCGCCTCGACCCGTGCGGTGAGCGGATTGTCGTCACTGACGATCCAGCGGGCGAAGTCGAGGCGATCCGGGTTCTCCACGTCGGTGGGAAGCGACCCGAGCACCGAGGGGATCGCCCGTGAGGCGGGGCGGTCGCGATCGGGCTGGTCGTACAGCCCCCGCATCATCACGTAGGTGTCACGCGGGGTCTTCCGCTCCTGCATGATCATGGTCTTCGGAACGTCCTCGACGAGCTTCGTGCGTTCGGCGTTGAGGGCGCCGATCTCCTCGTTGAGCCGCCGGTAGCGAGGCGATCGTCGGACCCGGATCGACTCGTTCGCGGATGCGAGGGCCGGGGGGCGGACGCTCGACGCGGGAAGCAGGAGCGCCACCGCGGTCGACGGCAGTTCGGATTCGGGCGGGTCGACCCGGAAGTACATGCCGCCGGCGCCGCCGGTGTTGACGATCTTGAGCACCAGCGTGTTCAGGCCGGCGATCAACGGGACCTGAATCCGATCCTGGTCTGGAGCGACGCCACGGTTCACGCGGCGGTCGAAGATCTTCTCGCCGTTTCGGAAGACCTGGATGCCGTCGTCCGAACCGAGCGAGACGGACAGGTTTCGTGCGGTGGGACTGTAGATCTCGCGGCCGACGTACTCCGCACCGATGCCCTGGGCGAGGGTGACGTTCCGGCCGTCGACCACCCCGGGTGCATGTCGCCACGCGAGATCCCGGTACTTCGTCCCGAACGCGAGGGGGCCGGAGCCTTCCGGGCCGTAGGCGGTGTTGTACGCCTCCTCGCCGGTGGTGGTGGGATAGGGGCCGACGATGTACCAGTCGGTGCTCGCCACGGGAAGGGACGTGCGAATCGAGGCGTCGGCGGAGCCGACCTGCAGGCGGGTGCGGCCGATCGCGTGCTTGTCGTAGCGCGAGTCGAAGCCGTACCGCACGATGAGCTCGGTGCCACCTTCGAATCCGAACGGTTCCGCGGCGAGGAAGACGAACGTCCGGCGACCGGGAATGCCGTGCGACTGGGCGGCCCAGACCCGTCCATCGTCGGGACGAAGTGCGTTGGTGATTCGGAAGTCGCCGTCCGGCTGCTCGTGATCGGCCCACGCCCAGGTGAGCGGGACGTCGACTCGTCGGGACGGATCCGCGGTCGAGACCGCTTCGACGGTGATGCCGGACAGGATCGAGTTGCCGTTCGGCGCTCGGCCGGTGCCGTTGCCCGGCAGGGACTCGTGCGGGAGGGCTTCGACGAGGATGGCGTCGTGTCGACCGCCATCGAGGAGATAGGAGACGGTGACTTCGTCGTCGGCGGGGTTCGTTCCGGTGGCGAGCACGCTTCCGTCATCGAGAAGTTCCATCGTCGCGCCATCGCGGCTGTCCGCCCGGACCGGTGCGGCGGACGTCCACCCGAAACCGCCTCCGGAACCCAGGCCGGCGAGATAGTCGTCGACGGCCGCCTGCTCCTCCGGCGTGGGTGTCGAACGTTCCGATTCGAGGGTCGCGATCTTCGCGGCGATCGTGGCGATTCGTTCCGCGTCCTCTTCGCGCGGAATCTCGAGGGCCGGCTCGAATGCACGGTTCGAGTCGGGGACCTGGGTGTAGATCCCCGGCTGCTCCACGTTGTTGAAGAACGCGATGAGGTTGTAGAAGTCCTGCTGCGAGATCGGGTCGAACTTGTGATCGTGACACCGGGCGCACCCGACGGTGAGTCCGAGCCACACCGCGCCGGTCGTCTCGACCCGATCCACCGCGTATTCGAGAAGATATTCGTCGGCGATCGCGCCACCTTCATCGCTCGTCACGTGGTTCCGATGGAACCCGCTCGCGATCAACTGTTCGATGGTCGGGTCCGGCAGGAGGTCGCCGGCGAGTTGGTCGACCGTGAACCGATCGAACGGCATGTTGGAGCGGAAGGCCTCGAGGACCCAGTCGCGATAGGGCCAGATCTGGCGGCCCGCATCCATGTGGATGCCGCTGGTGTCCGCATAGCGGGCGAGGTCGAGCCAGGGAGTCGCCATCCGTTCGGCAAGGCGGGTGCGATACGGCTCCTCGGTGAGCACGCGGTCGACGAGGCGTTCGTAGGCATCGGGGGACCGGTCCGAGAGGAACCCATCGAGTTCGTCGGGGGTCGGTGGAAGGCCGGTGACGTCGAGGAAGAGTCGGCGGGCGAGTGTCTCGCGGTCCGCCTCCGGGGCCGGCGTCATGCCGGCGCGATCGAGTCGGCGGCTGATGAACCGGTCGATGTCGTTCCGGCTCCAGTCGTCTTCGATCCCGGCGGGAACGGCGGGGGCGAGCAGGGGTTCGAACGCCCAGTGCGGCTCGTATTCGGCGCCCGCCTCGATCCAGCGACGGATCAGGTCGATCTCGTCGTCCGTGATCGCCCGCTTCCCGCTCTTGGGAGGCGGCATGACGTCGTGTGGATCATCGGTGGTGATCCGCTCGAACAGGAGAGACGCTTCGGGATCACCCGGAACGATCGCGGCCAGGCCGTCGACTTCGCGGGTCGCATCGGCGAAGGAGTCGAGTCGGAGGTCCGCCATCTGGGTCGCGGCGTCCGGTCCGTGGCAGAGGAAACACCGATCCGAAAGGATCGGACGGATGTCGCGCCCGTAGCGAAGGGAATCTCCCGACTCGGCGGTATCGATCGGCGTGGTGGGCGACGAAGCGTCGTCCGAGGCCAGGCCGAGGAGGAGGGTCGGCGCGAGGATGCTCGCAACCACGATGGCATGTATTCGATTGACCTCGACCATGTCCTCCAGAATACGCCCGACGCATCGATGGGAGTAGCGAAACCCGGACGCAGGTCACCACGCGGAAGAGGTTTATCGGACGACAAGTGGCTCGCCGCGGGATGTCCAGGCGGTCGAGGATTGCGTCCTAGAAACGCGTGCTCGAGGGAGAAAATGACCGAACTGGGCGAATATGGCGGGATTCCGGTCACCGGACGGGCCGGAACGCGAATGATAGTGCACGCTGATGATTCGTTGGATGGGCGGAAGAGGCTCTATTCGACCCCGGCCCGGCGAGATCGCGTCGGGCCCCATGTCCCTCTGAGGAGCCCCAGATGCGCCCCCACCTCCACCTCGCCCTCGTTGCGTCGGCGACGTTCGCCGTCGCCGGAACAGCATTCGCCCAGTCGCGCGGAATCACCAGGGTGGGACCAGCGGAGCCGGTGGCCTTCTGGGTCCACGATGACGGCACCGTCGAAGTGAATGACGCGATGGGCCGCGCCGTCTTCCGCGACATCGAGGCGTACCTCGCCTCCGATGCCTTCGTCAGGAATGGGAAGCGCTGCGGGCTGCCGGCCATCGACGATCGCATCGCCGGTCCGCCGCTGGACGACGAGCCGGGTGGCGTCGCGGGCGCGGGCACGCCCAGTGACTGCAGTTGCAACGGCACGGATCCGGATCCCGTCTACGACTCCGTCTCGGGCCTGACCTATGTGATTCCCGTCGTGTTCCATGTGATCCGGAACTCCGCCGGCACGCAGGGGAACATCTCGGAGGCGTGCATCCAGAGCCAGATCGAGAGTCTCAACGAGGACTTCAACGCGATTCCCGGCTCGCCCGGCGCCGCGGGCGTGAATGCCCGCATCGAATTCGTGCTGGCCACCGAGGACCCGTCGGGGAATCCGAGCAACGGCATTACGTACTCCGACAACACGAACTGGTTCAATGACAACGGCTCGTACTGGAACTCCCTCGCGTGGGATACCAGTGAATACATGAACGTGTACACCAACACCGCGAGCGGCGCGCTCGGCTACGTCCCCGCGCTGGGCTGCTCGAACATCGACGGTCAGGCTCAGGACCGCATCGTGGTGCTCTATTCCGCGATCGGTGATTGCGCGACGTCGGCGCCCTACGACGGGGGCCGGACCCTGACTCACGAGGTCGGTCACTATCTCGGCCTGGAGCACACGTTCTCGGGTGGCTGCGCCGGTCAGGGCAACTGCAACAACAACGGCGATCTCATCTGCGACACGCTGCCCCAGCAGAGCCCGACAAGCGGCTGCAGTTCCAGCAGTTCCTGCGGCCAGTCGCATCAGAACCAGCGGAACTACATGGACTACTCCGTCGACTCGTGCATGAACAATTTCACGTACGAGCAGCATCTTCGAATGCGTTGCATCCTCGAGCACTACCGTGTCGAGCTTCCCTGCACCGACTGCGCCGGCAGCGGTCCGGCCGAGAACGATGAATGCGACGTCGCCATCGCCCTCGAAGAGGGGCCCAACGAAGCCACCAGCTTCGGGGCGACCTACTCCGGCGTGATCGCGGAGGCGTCCTGCAGTGACGTCTCCGGCGTCGCGGTTCGGAACGACGTCTGGTTCACCTACGAGGCGCCGGGCAACGGCACCCTCACCCTCTCGATCTGCGACGCGATCTTCAACGCCCGAATGAACGTGTGGCCGGGCGACGCCTGTCCGGAGTCCGGGGGACTTCTGCTCGCCTGCAGCGACAACGACTGCGGCGACGGTCCGATCGTCGACCTCGTGGTCTCCTCGGGCCAGCAGCTCATCATCCAGGTCGGAAGTCCCGGCAATGAAGCGGGGCTCTTCACGCTCGACGTCGACTTCGAGGAAGTGGTGGACCCGCCCGCCAACGACCTCTGCACGGACGCCATTTCGGTATCCACCGGGGGAACATCGTTCACGACGATCGACGCCTCGGCATCCGGGGCGGATCTCCCGCTGTCCTGTTCGGTCTCCAGCGGTCCCGAGATCTACGCGGACGTCTGGTTCGAGTGGACGGCGCCCTGCACCGGCTTCGCGACCATCGCGACCTGCAATGCCGCGTTCGATTCCCGACTCGCGGTCTACACCGGCGGGTGCCCGGCGTCCGGAGCGAGCCCGGTCGCCTGTGCCGACGACATCTGCGGCGACGATCCGAGCGTGACGTTCCTCGCGATCGCGGGTCAGACCTTCCGCATTCAGGTCGGTTCGCCGGACGTGGGTGACGAGGGCGCCGGCGTGTTGCTGGTCGCCTGCGAACCGATCGGTGGTGGTTGCCCCGAGGACCTCAACGACGACGGCAGCGTCGACGGTGCGGACCTCGGGCTCCTGCTCGCGGCCTGGGCCACCGCCAATGCCGATATCAACGACGACGGCACGACCAACGGTGCCGATCTCGGACTCCTCCTCGCGAAGTGGGGCGAGGACTGCTGATCGTCACACCCGCAACCTCGTGAAATCCAGACCGCCCGGCCCGCTTCGGCGACCGGGCGGTCTTCTTGCGCGACGGACGGCTCCATCGACCGGTATCCTCGCGGCATGAGATACCGCATCATCGCCCCCGTCATCCTGATCGCCTCTCTGCTGCTCGCCGGCGAAGTCCTGTTCGGTGCTCCCGAATCGCGATCTCGTCCGACCCCGGCGGCGACCGATGGGCTCGCGCCCGTGTTCGGGCCCGTCACGAAACTCTTCAACGGCGCCGATCTCGCCGGCTGGAACGCGTTCTTCGGAGACGGGTCGACCGACGCCGCGAAGGCGTGGTCGGTCCGCGACGGAGTGCTCGTCTGCAATGGCGGGCCGGTCGGCTACCTGCAGACCGACCTTCGCTACGAGAACTTCGAGCTCGTGGTGGAGTGGCGATTCGATCCCGAGCTGGGGGCGGGCAACAGCGGGGTGCTCCTGCGAACGGTCGGGAAGGACACCGTCTGGCCCACTTCCATCGAGGCTCAGTTGCACTCTCGGAACGCCGGGGACATCTGGAACATCGGCGCCTTTCCGATGAAGGCCGACGCGGCTCGAACGAAGGGGCGACGGACCGTCAAGGCGCACGAGACGAACGAGAAGCCGCTCGGTGAATGGAATCGATATCGGATTCGCCTCGATCGCGGAGATCTCACGCTCGAGGTCAACGGACTCGTTCAGAATGAAGCCACGGGATGTCGTCAGGTGCCTGGCCGCATCGGCTTGCAGAGCGAGGGTGCTGCGATCGAGTTTCGCCGAGTGGAACTTCGACCGATCGTCGCGTGGAAAGCCGCCTCGAAGTGACGAACCCCGATCGGGACGTCACCCGGCCCGGTGGGGTCCGCGGAGGCCCATCCGGCGGGTCACCGCATCAAGCGTCATCGCCACGCCCGTACCCACGGTGTAGGCCAGCAGGTCGCTCCAGAGGAATCCACGGCCGAGCAGGAGCGCCCCGAGCCGGGTCGACCGGATCGCATCGAGCCATTCCACGCGGACGAGCTGGGAGAACTCGACGGTGAAGGCGGTCAGCAACGCGAGCACCGCGACCACTCGGATGGCATCGGTGGGGCGAAGCAATCGCCACCCGGCGTAAGCGGCCATCGCCCAGGCGGCGTCCCCGCCGTAGGCACCGATCACCGGCCAGCCGAGCAGTGGGGGTTGACGGCTCGCGAGGCCGAACGTCGCGGCGAGAAGCAGGCCGACGAGGGCGAGGACCCGGATACCGGTCTCGGGACCTTGAGCGTCGGGGACGGGTTGCTCAGGCATCGGCGTCGATCGATGGTCCGTGGCCGGTCCAGATCGTCCGGCCCGGTCGCGTGCGGCGAGCGTTCGCGGCCTCGGCATGATCGCCGGTGAAGCGTTCGGTCCGGGGGTCCCAGGTCAGCGGGGTCCCGAGCTCGTAGCCGATCGCCGCGAGCTGGCAGATCGTCGCGGTCCGGTGGCCGGCTTCCGCCGGGGCGATCGTCGGTCGGGACTCACCGATGGCGTCGATCCAGTCGGTGATGTGGTCGGCCGGGCGGGGGAGCTGATGCTCCGCGGCCACCTCGGTTTCAAGGATCGCCGGGTCCGAGGCGCGAAGGTAGCCGCGGCCCGCCTCGATCCAGCCGGCATCACCCTCGAACCGGCAGTCGACGCTTCCGTCGTGGATGAGTTCGATTCCGTCGTCGTACACCAGACGCAGGCCTCGAGTTGCCGCCGGGTCCTCGGGCGGGATGATCCGGCTCGGGCCCGAGGCATCGCGGCGGAGCGCCCATTGGGCGATGTCGAAGTGATGCGCACCCATGTCCGCGAGCCCGCCACCGGCGAATTCACGGTACTTCCGCCACTGGGGATAGTGACCGTGCATGCCCACCGGGCAGAGGATCGCGTTGAACTCCCGGCTCGCGGCGGGCCCCAGCCATCGATCCCAGTCCGCGGCGGTCATGTCGGCGGGCAGCGGCTCGGCCGGGAGATCACAGTCGATCGGGGGATCCCCGACGCCGATGAAGACCCGATCGATCTTCCCGATCGATCCGTTCCGGACGAGTTCGGCGGCACGAACGAAGTGGCGGCCGAACTCCGAACGCTGCTGGCTTCCGACCTGGAAGGCGACCTTCGAGTCGGCCGCGGCATCCGCGATCGCCCGTCCCTCCTCGATGGTGCGGGAGAGCGGTTTCTCGCAGTAGACGTGGAGGCCGCGTCGGCAGGCTTCGATCGCGTCGACCGCGTGGGCGTGATCGGGCGTGGTCACCACGACAGCGTCGAGGTCGGCGTTCCTCAGCATGTCGAAGCCGTCGACATACGCCTTGCAGAACTCGCCCCGTCGGTCGCCACTGATCCGTTTCATCGCGGTGTCGCGGCGGGCCGGGCAGACTTCGGCAAGCCCGACGAACCGGACCCCGGGGGCTCGAAGGAACTGGTCGAGCAGGTTCTTCCCACGGATGCCGTACCCGATCATTCCCAGGCGGATGGTGTTGGAGCCGGCAGCAGCGGCGGCACGCGCTCCAAGCGGACCGATCAGTGGGATCGCCGCGGCCGCGAGCATCGCCTTCGTGGCGGTCCGCCGGGTCGAATCGAAACGGTCGGGGTGATTCGGAGTCTTGGTCAATGTGGGCTCCTTGCTACGCGGGCTCTTGGTCACCGTCCAGATTGAGAATAGTTTGAATCCTCGGCGCAGGGGTGCAGGCTCGCGGCGGAGCATCAATTCCGGAGTTGGTCGTCGTTTCCGGCTTGAGGCGGGAGGCGAGCCCGTCCAGGCAAAAGAGCGACCCACGCCGTGAGGCGTGGGTCGCTTACTGTGTCTGCAGTTCTTCGCTTGCGGCGGGTTCGCGTCGCAGGCGGGGTCAGCCGTTTCGTCGGCGTCGCCCAGCAAGGCCGGCGAGACCGAGAAGAGCCATCGCGGAGGGGGCAGGAACGTAACTCACGATGTCCTGCCATTCGCCATCGGCACTCTGGTAGAAAACCAAGCCGTCGAGCATCGCTTCGGTGCCGAAGTCGAGCTCCGCGAGCATGGTGTCGTAGAAGGCCTGGACTTCGGCGTCGAAGTCGGAGAACTGAACCGCGCCGGTCGCGTTCGAACTCTGGGCCTGAATGTCGGTCAGGAAGAACGTGCCAGGAACAAGATCGTAGTTCTCTTCCATG
>JAACEA010000283.1 GCA_009936695.1 Planctomycetia bacterium | reverse complement strand
TCGGTTCGATCGCCGGCTCGGCGTCCGCCGACCTGGTGACGTTGCAGTCGGATCGACACGGCACCCTCTATGAGACCGATGGCGGCGCACGAGCGAACGGCCTCGGACAACATCTGTTCGCCGGGGTGACGAATCAGGGATTCCGACGCCGCGGCCTGATCGACTTCGACCTCGCCCCGTTGCTCGCCGGCCCCGTCACGATCGAATCCGTGACCCTGCGGCTCCACGTGTCGCAGACGAACGCCGCACCGTCGAACGTCGGCCTGCATCGACTGCTCGCGGACTGGGGCGTGGGCACGACCGACGCCGGGGGCGGCGAAGGCGGCGGCGGTCCCGCGACGCCCGGCTCCGCCACGTGGGACAGCGCGTTCTACGACACCGTGGCCTGGGCCACCCCGGGCGGCGACTTCGCGGCCGACGCCTCCGCGTCGAGCCTGCTCGAAGGCACCGGGTGGAAGTCATGGAGCGGCGCGGGGCTCGTCGAAGATCTTCAATCGATGATCGACGGCGACGCGAATCGCTTCGGCTGGTTGATCCTCGGGGATGAGACGGGCAACGGAACGACGTTCCGATTCGACTCGATGTTCATCGGCGACGCGACGCTCCGACCCGAGCTTATCGTGGAGTACACGTCGATCCCCGCCCCGGGTGCGATCGCCCTGCTGGGCATCGGCGGACTCCTCCGAAGCCGACGACGCACGAGCTGAACGAGCGACACGCCCGAGGCGAATCAGGTCTGGAGCACGCCGGTCGCGAATGGGCCCGAGGTATCGCACCCATCGGCGAGCATCAGCGCCTCGCCGAGCTCCCGGCGCGTCTTCACCGGATCGATCATTCGATCGACCCACCCGCGTGCCGCGCCGTAGAGCACGTCCTGCTGCTCCGAATAGCTCGCGGTGATCGCGGCGAGCAACTCGGCCCGAGTGGTCTCGTCGACCTCCTCGCCGCGCCGCTTTCGGGCTGCGAGGTCGATCTGAAGCAGCACGTTCGCCGCCTGCGCCGCGCCCATCACGGCGCATCGCGCGTTCGGCCAGGCCAGCGTGAGGAACGGGTCGAAGGCGCGGCCGCACATCGCGTAGTTTCCAGCCCCGTAGCTCGCATTGATCAACAACGAGATCTTGGGAACGACGCAGTTGCTCATCGCATTGACCAGCTTGGCACCGGCGCGGATGATCCCGCCCTGCTCGCTGTCACGCCCCACCATGAATCCGGTGGTGTCGTGGACGAAGATGATCGGGATCCGCTTCTGGTTGCAGTCCATGATGAAGCGGGCCGTCTTGTCGGCGGCATCGTCGTAGATCACCGCGGGCATGTTCACCGCTTCGGAAGGCCCCGCCTTGCCACCCGGCATCTTCCGCTTGGTCATCATCCGCTGGTTGGCGACGATCCCACAGGGTCTTCCCTCTATCCGGGCGTACCCGCACACCAGCGAGCGGCCGAAATCGGCCCGATACTCGTCGTAGGAGTCGCCGTCGACGACGCATTCGAGCAGGTCCCGCATGTCGTACTGCCGACCGGGATCCGGATCGAAGACGTCGAGGATCTCCGCTTCCGCACGGGCCGGTGCCGCGAGGGGGAACGGCGGCTCGGGTCGCGTCCGCGCCGACATGCAGGCGAGCATCAGTCGCTGCAGCCGGGCGATGCAGGCCTCGTCGTCCTTCTCGCGGAAATCGATGGTGCCGGAGATCTCCGCGTGCATCGCCGCCCCGCCGAGTTCCTCGCTGTCGACCTCCTGACCGATCGCGGCCTTGACCAGTGCGGGCCCGGCGAGGTAGAGCCCGCTGCCCTCGGTCATGAGCAGGGTGTCGCAGAGCACCGGGAGATATCCCCCGCCCGCGACGCAGTTCCCCATGATCGCGGCGATCTGTGGAATACCACTTGCGCTGATCACCGCGTTGTTCCGGAAGATCCGGCCGAAGTCGTCGGTATCGGGGAAGACGTCCTCCTGAAGCGGAAGGAACACCCCCGCGCTGTCCACGAGGTAGATCAGCGGAAGCCGCGCCGCCTGGGCGATGACCTGGGCTCGGATGATCTTCTTGCAGGTCATCGGGAAGAACGCGCCGGCCTTCACCGTGGCGTCGTTCGCGACGATCATGGCCGGTCGTCCCCCGACCTGGCCGATCTCGGTCACCACGCCGGCGGACGGCGCCCCTCCGAATTCCTCGTACATGCCGGCGGCGGCGAAGAGCCCGCATTCGAAACGAGGGGCGTCCGGATCGACGAGCCGATCGATGCGCTCCCGCGCCGTGAGCCTTCCGTGACGATGCTGCCGTTCAATGCCCTTGGGGCCGCCGCCGAGCCGGATCTGGTCGGCTTGTGCCGACATCGCCTCGATCGCCTGTTGGAGAGTTTCGGACGCCATGGTGCTCTCGAGTGCCTCCGAGGGCCTGAACCGCGGTCTCGGACCGGGGATGAGGGGTTTGCAGACCTGAAAAACGGGTTTAGAGACCGAACCGTCCAGAGTTTACCGCCTCGAGGCCCCATCACGAAGGTCCGGGAAGATCCGGGGTTGCCCGGCCACGGGGGATCGCTACAATCTTCGATTCGAGAAATCAGCAGAGAACTCATCACACTGACGGTGGCCGAGACGGCCTCCCAACGCAACGACAGGATCGAAGAAGCTCATGAGCATTTCACTCGCCCGCAAGGCCGAGGTCCGCAAGGATCACGGCCGACACGATTCCGACACGGGATCGCCCGAGGTCCAGATCGCGGTCCTCACCGACCGGATCAAGACCCTCCAGGATCACTTCGCCGACCACAAGCACGATCACTCGTCACGACGTGGACTTCTGGCGATGGTGAGCCGTCGTAACAGCCTCCTTCGCTATCTCCAGCGAAAGAACCGCGACTCCTACCTCGAGACCATCAAGAAGCTCGGCCTCCGCAAGTAGGTCGAAATCTACCGCGACGACCGCTTTCAGCGGCAGTCGACGGTGCGCAGTGTGGGTTCATTTCACGGCTGCGCTCCGCCCTCTGCCCCAGGACGCGGTTTCGCGATCCCGCGCGTGGCACCGACTCTACGTTGCCGCGCTCACCCCGCGATCCCGGGCCCGATGCCCGCGATCAGCATGTGAAAAAGAGAGGCAATCATGCCAGTCACTTTCGTTGAACGAGAGATCGGCGGTCGCATCCTGCGACTCGAGACCGGTCGCGTCGCCAGGCTCGCGTCCGGCGCCGTCATGGCGAGCTACGCCGATTCCACCGTCATGGCCACCTGCGTCCGGGCGAACCCCCGACCGGGAATCGACTTCTTCCCCCTTCAGTGCGACTACCGCGAGAAGCTGACCGCCGCAGGCAAGTTCCCCGGCGGTTTCCGCAAGCGTGAAGGCGCTCCGAACGAGAAGGAAGTCCTCACCATGCGGATGATGGACCGTCCCATCCGCCCCCTCTTCCCGGACGGATTCATCGACGAGATCCAGATCCAGGCGTGGGTCATGAGCCACGACGGCCAGAACGACACCGACGTGCTCGCCTGCACCGCCGGCTCCGCCGCGGTCTGCCTCACCGACGCCCCGTTCATGGGCCCGGTCGCCACCGTCCGCGTCGGCCGGATCCTGACCGACGACGGCGAGGTCTTCGTCCTCAACCCGACCGTCGCACAGATGGAATACTCGGATCTGGACCTCGTTCTCTCCGGCCATCCGAACGGCATCAACATGATCGAGGTCGGTGCCGCCGAGGTCGAGGATGACGTGGTGCTCGAAGCGATCCGCTTCGGCCACGAAGAGGGCATCAAGCCCATCGTCGAACTCGTCCTCGAGCTCCGCGAGAAGTGCGGCGCCCCCGAGGCGAACGCCGGCAAGCTCCACCTTCCCTCCGAGGAAGTCATGAAGGCCGTGAAGGACCAGGTCTACGACCGACTGGTCGAAGCCCGGAAGATCGCGAGCAAGAAGGAGCGAAACGCCGCGGTCGGGGCCCTCCGCGAAGAGGCCCTCCACGAGTGCTTCCCGCTTCCGCAGGACGCGCCCTACGCCGAGTACAAGGCCGCCGAGGACAATCGTTCCCAGGCGAAGGACGCCTTCCGGACCCTCGAGAAGAAGATCACCCACATGCTCGTCGCCGAGCACGGCATCCGGGCCGACGGCCGGGGTCTCAAGGAGATCCGCCCGATCGAGATGGAACCCGGGATCTTCAGCCGGACCCATGGCTCGGCCTTCTTCCAGCGTGGCGAGACCCAGTCACTCGTGACCTGCGCCCTCGGCACCAACAAGGCCGAGCAGATCGTGGACGGACTGCTTCCCGAGTACGCGAAGAAGTTCTACCTCCACTACAACTTCCCCCCGTTCTGCGTCGGCGAAGCCGGCCGCATCATGGGCCCCGGTCGTCGTGAAGTCGGCCACGGCGCCCTCGCCGAGCGATCGCTGCTCGGGATCATCCCCAGCACCGACGACTTCCCCTACACCATCCGGCTGGTCAGCGACATCACCGAATCCAACGGCTCCTCGAGCATGGCGTCGGTGTGCGGCGGCTGCCTCGCCCTCATGGATGCAGGCGTTCCGATCCGGAACACCTGTGCGGGCATCTCCGTCGGACGGTTCACCTCCGCCGACGGCAAGGTGAGCCACGTCACGGACATCCTCGGCGAAGAAGACTTCTTCGGCGAGATGGACTTCAAGGTCTCCGGCACCCGCGAGGGCATCACC
>JAACEA010000282.1 GCA_009936695.1 Planctomycetia bacterium | reverse complement strand
GTTCCTCGACTCCGGTCTTGGGCTTCCAACCAAGGGCTTCTCGAGCCTTGGTCGGGTCTCCGAGGAGTTCCGCCACTTCGGCCGGTCGGAAGTATCGGGGATCGATCTCGATGAAGTCATCGGGATCGAGGCCGACCTCGCCGAAGCAAAGCTCGCAGAATCTTCGGACCGAGATCATCTCGCCGGTGGCGATGACGTAGTCGTCGGGCTCTTCCTGTTGCAGCATCATCCACATCGCTTCGACGTAGTCCCCGGCGAAGCCCCAGTCCCGCATCGCGTCGAGGTTGCCGAGATAGAGCTTGTCCTGAAGTCCCATCTTGATGCGGCCGACGGCGCGGGTGATCTTGCGAGTGACGAAGGTCTCGCCGCGACGGGGGCTCTCGTGATTGAAGAGGATTCCGCACGAGGCATGCATGTCGTAGCTCTCGCGGTAGTTGACAGTCATCCAGTGACCGCAGACCTTCGCGCATCCGTAGGGTGAGCGAGGGTGGAACGGCGTGGTCTCTCGTTGAGGAACCTCGTGGACCTTGCCGAACATCTCGGAGCTCGACGCCTGGTAGAAGCGGATCTTCTCGCCGGTTCGGTCCTGTTCGTTGCGAACCGCTTCGAGGAGGCGAAGGGTTCCGGTGCCCACGACGTCGGCGGTGAATTCAGGCTGATCGAAACTCACCTTGACGTGACTCTGGGCTCCGAGGTTGTACACCTCGTGAGGCGAAACATTCTGAAGGAGTCTCACCAGACCCGATCCGTCGGCGAGATCTCCGTAATGAAGCTTGAGGTGGACCCCTTGCTCATGTGGGTCCTGATAAATGTGATTTATCCGGCCGGTGTTGAAACTCGCGGAGCGACGGATGATTCCATGAACTTCGTAACCCTTCTGGAGCAGAAGTTCCGCGAGATAACTCCCGTCCTGCCCGGTGATACCGGTGATCAGGGCTCGGGGCTTGGTCTGTTCACTCATCGTTCGCTCCAGTCTCGTCGGTCTCATGGGAGGGATCTGCTGCCCGCAACTATGGGGTCCGCTGCGCGGGGCTCTTCAATATCGGCCGCTCAGGTTCGGATCTTGTGGCGTTCCGTCGGTCTTCCGCTTCGATTCTGCAGATTCGCGCGTTTTACGTCCGAGACCCCCTGGTTTCATCGACGCGAGGGGGTTCACGGGTCGATAGAAAGGGTCGTCTGGCAAGGTGCGAAGAATAGTGCGTGGAGGCCCCATGAATCTAGAAGGCAAAAAAGTACTGGTGACCGGTGGCGCAGGCTTTCTTGGACGATCTGTCGTTCAGCACTTGCAAGATCGAGGTGTTTCTGAAGTCGTGGTTCCACGCCGTCGTGATTATGACCTTGTTCACGAGGAGGCCGCGATTCGGCTCTACGAGGATCACGCGCCTGACCTGGTGTTCCACCTCGCAGCGGAGGTTGGAGGGATTGGTGCGAACATCGACAATCCGGGACGGTATTTCTTCGCCAACATGGCGATGGCGATCAACCTGATCGAGCAGGGTCGGATTCATGCAGGAAAGAGCAAGTCATTCAAATTCGTGATGGCAGGCACAATCTGCGCTTATCCGAACCTGACGCCGGTTCCATTCAAGGAGTCGGATCTCTGGAATGGTTACCCAGAAGTCACCAATGCCCCCTACGGCGTCGCCAAGAAGGCGGCCATGGTCATGCTGGATGGATACCACCGGCAGTACGGCATGGCCTCGGCATTCGTGATGCCGGTGAATCTCTACGGTCCCTTTGACAACTTCCACCACCGAAGCAGCCACGTCATTCCGGCGCTGATTCGGAAGTGCGTCTCCGCTCGAGATGCAGGTCTCGACCACATCGTCTGCTGGGGCACCGGCTCGGCGAGCCGCGAGTTCCTCTTCGTCGATGACTGTGCAGCCGGTATCGTCCGCGCGGCGGAAGTACTGAACGATCCCAGCCCCATCAATCTGGGAACGTGCATGGAGATCACGATCCGGGATCTCGTGGAGCTGATCGCGAAATTGTCCCGATTCGACGGTGAGATCCGCTGGGATCCCACCAAGCCAGATGGACAACCAAGGCGGTGTCTCGACACCTCCTTGGCGGCCGAGCGGCTGGACTGGCGGGCATCCGTCGGTTTTGAGGATGGACTGCGGCGAACCATAGAGTGGTTCGAGCAAAACCAGCGCGAAATTGAACGCGATGAAGCCGAGTAGAAGAGAGGCCTATCGAGAGAATGCAGGTCCTCCTGATCAACCAGGTCTTCTATCCGGACGTCGCGGCCACGGCTCAGCACGGGCACGATCTTGCGCGGGACCTCGTTCGAAACGGTCATCAGGTCACCGCGATCGCCTCGAGATCAATCTACGGCAAGAAGGGTGCAGTGCTTTCCTCCCGGGAGGTCGTGGATGGAATCGAGATCCACCGCGTCGGGCGGTCCTTCTTCGGGAAGGTCGGCATCATCGGTCGGTTCGCGGACTTCGGGCTCTTCTACATCGCCGCGATGTTGAAGGCCATCCTGCTTCCAAGGCACGACGTGGTCGTCTGCTTCACGACGCCACCGTTCATTTCCGCGGTCGGTCGGGTCCTCAAGACGGTGAAGGGAACCCGCTTCGTCTACTGGGTCATGGATCTCTATCCCGACGTGGCCGTCGCGGCGAAGGTGCTCTCGGAACGAAGTCTCTCCACCCGTTTTCTCGAATGCGTGAATCGGTGGTGTCTCCGAGGCGCGGATGCGGTGGTGGTGCTCGGCCGCTGCATGCGGGATCGCGTGCTCGCCAAGGGCGTCCCGGCGGCGAAGGTGCACCTGATCGGTGTCTGGGGTGATCGTGAGGAACTGCAGACGACCTCTTCTGATGCGAACGGCTACCGGGATGAATGGAACGTCGGCGACCGGCTCCTGGTCATGTACTCCGGCAACTTCGGCATCGGCCACGAGATCGACACCTTTCTCGACGCGGCGAATTCCTTCCGTGATGACGATCGGATTCGGTTCGCATTCGTCGGAGGGGGCAAGCGAAAACGAGATGTCGAGGCCTTCGTGAAGGCGGCCGAACTCGAGAGGACCTGCATCATCGCGGAGTACCAGCCCCGTGAACGACTCGGGGAACTGCTCGGAGCGGCCGATCTCCATCTCGCATCGATGCTCCCGGGATGGTCGGGCGTCATGGTTCCGAGCAAGTTGTTCGGGATTCTCGCCGCCGCACGGCCGGTGGTCTTCATCGGTCCGGAAGACAGCGAGGTCGCCCAGGTGATCGAGGAGCTCGAGTGTGGAAGCGTGGTCGCCCCCGGAGACGTTCAGGCCATGCGACGCGTGATTCTCGATGCGGTCGATGATCCGGAGGCCATCCGCGAAGCCGGTCGCCGCGGATACGCGGGGATGGTCGAAGAGCACGATGCGACGCACCGGCTCGTCGCGTGGCGGACGCTGCTCGAGCGCGTGGCCGGATCGGGGGCCGCCTCATGAGTGTCC
>JAACEA010000281.1 GCA_009936695.1 Planctomycetia bacterium | reverse complement strand
TGGGAACCCCGATCCTTCGGCCGGCTCCGCACCAGCGGTTCGAGGAGCGCCACGCAATCCTCGGGCCGACCTTGATCGAGACGGATCGATGCGAGCATTCGCACCCCGTTGAGATCCACGTCGGGGGGGACGATCGAGGCTTCCGCAAGGCGCGATGCAGCCTCCAGTTCCCCGGCCTCGACGAGCCAGCCCGCGGCTCGCCACTTGGGATGGGTGCTCGTCGGATCAAGTTCGATCACCCGCTCGATGTCGGCCCGAGCCGCATCCAGGGCTCCCTGGTCGTGGTGTGCCCACGCCCGGAGATACCGGGGCCGCACGCGGTCGGGCGCCAACTCCAGACTCGTGTCGTAGCACTCGATCGCGAGGGCGGGCCGATCGTGGGCGAGATACAGATCCCCCAGTCGCGACCAGGCGACGGGATCCGAAGTCGCCTCTTCGAGCCGCTCCAGTTCCGCCAGAATCTCGATGCGGACTCCCGCGTCGTAATCATCGAGATCGCTCGGGGTCGGAAGTTCCAGCCCGGCCGGGACCACCCTCGGACTCCCCGCGTCGTCGCAACCGCCCAGGATCGTGACGACCGCGATGCCCACGGACATCGACAGGGACGGAAGGAGGACCGACCTGGATCGCGATGGATCGGGGACGAACTTGGGCGGCACGGTTCGCATCGGCGGGGCTGGGCTCCATCACGCCCTCGGCCGGGCCGAGATCGCTCGCGTATCGTACGGCGAGCGGCGTCGAACTTCGATCCCCCGACGGCGCATGGAGCCTCACTCGTGTCGAATCGACGAAGAATCATCCTGTTCGGCATCACCGTGGTGGTCGGCGGCACGATCGCCTCGCTCACCAGCTGCTCGACCTCCATTCCGAACCGGGATCCAACCGGCTCGACGTTTCCAATCGTCCGAGGCGAGTCGCTCGAAGGCCAGACCGTCGAACTTCCGGCGGCCGTGTCCGGCTCCCCGGCGATCCTGATGGTCGGCTATCTGCAGCAGACCCAGTTCGATCTCGACCGATGGACGCTCGGTTTCGGCCAGGCCGGGACGACGATCCGGGTGGTCGAAGTTCCTGCGATCGTCGGCTGGTTCCCCTCCACCTTCCTCCGCGGCACCATCGACGACGGCATGCGGGCCGGAATCCCCTCGGAGGACTGGGGGGCCGTGGTCACCCTCTATGGCGAGGATGCGGAGCGGATCCAGGCCCTCACGGGCAATGAAAACGGCCGGAACGGGAGGATCCGGCTCATCGACGACCGCGGCGAGATCCGCTGGTTCTGGGATCAGGGGTACTCGTCGAAGCGGCTCCTCGAACTGCTGGAGATGGCCGGGAAACTCGACGCTCGAGCGTCGCTCCCCTCGAGCCCGACGACCCCCGCCGACGGGGATTGAGAGACGCGACGGCGTCGACGTGCGTTCGCGTATGATCTCGCTCCCATGAGCAACCACGAACCATTCAACGGCATCGAGATCCTCAAGGCGTCGCCCCGCACGGTTCACGAGTTCCTCGTGAATCTCGAGGAACTCGTCAAGATCGTCCCCGGCCTCGTCAAGAGTGAACGCACGAGCGACGACACCGTGAAGACCACGGTCCGTCCCGGATTCAGCTTCATCCGGACGAACCTCAAGCAGGATTTCACCCTCGTCGAGCAGGTCCCCCACGAGCGCGTGATCATCGACGTGCATGCGAAGGGCATCGGGACCGCATTCAGCGTCAAGTCGACCATGGATCTCTCACCCCACGAGGACGGCGAGAGCACGAAGCTCGAATGGGAGGCGGAGATCATCAAGATGACCGGCCTGGTCGCCGCTCTCGGAACGACCATCATCCGATCCGCCGCGGACCAGGTGATCAAGCAGGGCTTCGACGCGATGCGAACCGCGATCGAAACCGAGGACGACGCGTCCGGCTGACCCCGTTCCACTTCGGGCCCATGACGTTCGCGACGACCGCCGGACACGATCAAGAAAAACGACCCCGCCGGACGGCGAGGTCGTTTTCTTTCGAATGGTCGGCGTCGTCCGCTTCCGATCAGCCGAACGCCGCGAATTCCTTGCCGAGCAGGGAGCTCGCGATCTTGAGCTGCATGATCTCGTCGGTGCCTTCGTAGATCCGGCAGACGCGGACGTCCTGAAGGTGCCGGAAAGGCCGGTACAGCTCGCTCCAACCGCGGCCACCGAAGACCTGGACGGCTCGATCCACGGCCTCCCAGGCGGCGTTGCTCGCCCAGTACTTCGCTTCGGCGATCGCGAAGTCGGCGCGGGCGAGCTCCTCCTTGTCGCCTGGGGCGGCATCGGACTTGTCCTTGGCGATCGCGGCTCGTTCGACGAGGGCGTCCGAGGTCGAACGCATCATCTCGATGCGGGCGATGTGCTGCTGCACGAGCTGGTGCTTCCCGATCGGCTTGCCGTGCTGCTCGCGCTCCCGCGCGTATCGCAGGCACTCCTCGAGGCAGTCCTCGATCGTGCCGAGACAGCCCGAGGCGACCGAAAGCCGTCCCGAGACGAGGGTGTGCATCGCGATTCGGAATCCATTGCCTTCTTCGCCGAGCATGTTGTCACCGCTGATCGGGTGATCGGTCATCTCGAACATCGCGGTGTCCGAGGTGTACATCCCCGGCTTCGCGTGAAGCGCCTCGGCCTCGAAGGTGTCTCCCGCGGTGTCGACGATGAAGGCGCTCATCCGTCGATCGGCCCCGGTGGATCCCTCGGGGAAGGCGAACACGATGACCGCATCGGCGACCGAACCGTTCGAGATCAGGTACTTCACACCGTTGAGGATGAACTTGTCACCCTCGCGTCGCCACGTGCAGGTGCCCTCGAGGGGGTTCGAACCGGCATCGGGCTCGGTGAGACCGAACGCGAGCGTGCAGTCGCCGCGACAGGACGCGGGAAGGTAACGGTCCTTCTGCTCCTCGGTGCCGTACTTGAGAATGGGGTACTGACCGATCGAGGTGTGACCGGAGAAGAAGGTCCGGACCCCGGTGCCTTCCCGGTTGATCCGGACGAGGGCCCGGGCGTAGGTGAGGCTGTCGACTGCCCGACCGCCGTACTTCTTGGGCATCGACATGCCGAGCATGTTGTACTTCTTTGCGAGTTCCGCGATCGCGGGATTCGGCTCGTGCTCGAGGTACGCGATCTCCTCCAGCGGACGAATCTCCTGGCAATACGCCTCGACATCGGCGACGAGCTGGGCACACTCTTCCGGAGTCGCGGCGGACGCGTTGGCGGAGGTTCCCGATCCGGGGGCGGCGATGGTGTCGACGTGATTCACGAGGGGCTCCTGAAAAGGCGGACGGTGGGGTCGGCGGAAATGCCACCGAATCGATAAGTTTACCACTCCGCTGATCCACAGGTCGGTTTTTTCACCCGATGCCCGTAACAAAACCGGCCTTTGCGTGCTGATAAATGGGTTTATCGTCCAGACACCGTGGTTGTCGGCACCCTGCCTCGCCACGGGCACGAATCCATGTTTCCGACCACCAGCGCCCCGATGCCTCCGAAGCCGAATAATTCCCGTCCAGCCTCCCATTCCACTGGTCCGCCACCGCCGTTTGGACGATGATCCCCAAACCGGCGGACCACCCGCCGTTCGCCCGGGACCTTCACCAAACACATGTCGGAATCCAACGTGAGCCAGACCGCGACCTCCAGCAGCGTCTTCACCGAACTCCAGTCGAAGATCGCCGACAACACGGCGGTCGTCGGCGTCATCGGCCTGGGTTACGTCGGCCTCCCCCTCGCGCACGCCTTGCACAAAGGCGGAATGACCGCAATCGGCTTCGATGTCGACGTCCGGAAGATCGAGGCGATCGCATCCAAGCAGAATTACCTCCGCCATCTTGGCGACGAGATGATCACGGATCTCTCGGACAGCGATCGTTTCGAGGCGACGACCGAGTTCGATCGTCTCGGCGAATGCGACGTCATCATCATCGCGGTTCCCACCCCCCTGGGCAGACATCAGGAACCCGACCTCTCGTACATCACGGACACGGCGGAGCGGATCGGTCGGACCCTGCGTCCCGGCCAGCTCGTGATCCTCGAATCAACGACGTACCCGCGGACCACTCGGGACGAAATGCTCCCCGTGATGCTCGAACACGCCCCGGCGGCGTCCAAGGGGCTGGTCGTCGGCGAAGACCTCTTCGTGGCGTTCAGCCCGGAGCGCGAGGATCCGGGCCGGAAGGACCATTCGACGAGCACCATTCCGAAACTGGTGGGCGGCCTCGAGGCGAATTCGACCTCGCTCGCGTCGGACGTGTATCGCAAGGGCATCGCCGAAGTCGTCGAAGTCGCCAGCGCCGAGATCGCTGAAAGCGCCAAGCTGCTCGAGAACATCTTCCG
>JAACEA010000280.1 GCA_009936695.1 Planctomycetia bacterium | reverse complement strand
ATTGAGTTGCCGCTGTCGGTAAGAAGACTTGGGGGAACGCCCGTGAAGGTCGCGCGCCAAGTTTCGGGTGGATTGCAGAAGTTTTCCTCGGCTTGCCCGCGTCCGCCAGGCGCGCGCGCGCGGCAGGCGGCCCTCTACAGCGCGGGCCACTTTGGCGGACCACGAAGAAGGCCTCGCGGCGATTCGTGCCGCCGCTCGGGGGTATCTCGCCGATGCGTCCAGTCGCCTGCGACGGGCCGCCTCGATGCCGGTCTCCGGCGACGACGTCCTGACGGTGGAGGACGAACGTTATGTGGCCGCGAACGAGATCGCGATCACCCTTTCGCTCGCCGCGCACCTGATCCGCGACCCGGGGATCGCACGAGTCCGCCTCGCCGCCGCGATCATCGAGGACATCGCCGACCTGCTCGCGACCAGCGATGCCGGAACGATGCGAGCGGACCCGGTGCTTCGCATGCTGATCGCGGACGCGGCCGCGAAGCTGCCCCGGTTCGACGGACTGGATGCGTCGACCGCGACGCGACTGGATGCGGACCGATTCACCGCTACAACCCTCCGGAACCTTCGCCGTGACGAGGCGGAAACGGCGGCGACGTCGCTCGCCGCGATCCCGCCTGGACGGCTGTATTCGATCTTCGCCGTCGCCGACGGCCGGGCCATCGTCACGACGGGGTCGCCTCGACCGCCCCGGCAGTCGGTGGCCGAGCCGTTCGCCGATCTCGACGACCTGTTCCCGTATCGCAGGCTCGACGCCTTCGAGGCGAGCTCCCCGCGGGCCGAACTCCGCTCGGTGTTTCTGCGCCGTCTGGAGGAAGTCCGCGACCGGCCGGGGCAGGCCGGACGCCTGCTCGCGGACCTCGATCTCGGTCCGACCGTCCGGATCCGCCGGGCCGCCGATGCCGCGATGATTCGAATCACCGACATCGATGCGTTCTGCAAGGCGCCGGCCGCGGATCCGCTCGCCCGGCCTGGACGCCGCCCCCGCCATCGGTCGCCCTCCGAGGTGGGCCGACGTCCGAGGACCGTCGATGGAGACCGGTATCGATCTTCGGTCGAACCGCATGCGGAATCGAGCCGTTGACCAGAGAGGTGGTCGCGATCGCGGCCGCCGGGTCGCGACCCGAGATGCGTGGAAAGGACCGGACATGACACCGCGAGAACCGATCGATCAGGGCCCCCACCGACTCCCGGGAAACCGTCCGTCGGGCGAGGTCGATGCCGCGTCGCGCCCCCAGGGCGAGCGGACCGGGCAGGTCGGGTCCGGTCACCCGCACGCGATGGTCTCCATCCGCTGGAAGGATGCCGAGAGCCAGGGCGGGCCGGGCTGGGAGGACTGCGAGGAGATGCTCGAGTTCGCACGACGCCCGCTGACCACGGTGCACACCATCGGCCTGCTGGTTCACGCCGACGAGGAACAGATCGCGGTCACCGACACGATGACCATCGACCAGATGGGCGGGATCACCAAGATTCCGCGGGGGTGGATCGAGAAGATCGAGTACCTCCACGCCGCAGGCGCATTCGACGACCACACCGCGGATTCCTCGGTTTCCAAGGAGTCGATCGACGGCCGTGACGCGCGAACCGCCGGTTGATCCGGCCTCGCCACCAGCGACGGCGGACCAACGCCGGGATCTCCAACCGATTCAACGAGAACGCCCCGTCCATCGCTGGACGGGGCGTTCTCGTGAATGCGGGTGAGAGGGCTCGAACCTCCACGGGATTTTACTCCCACTAGAACCTGAATCTAGCGCGTCTGCCAATTCCGCCACACCCGCGGGGCCTGGGTGGAATCCTCGCTCGCGAGGAACGTCGCAGGGTAGCCGATTCCCCGAACGCGTCAACATCTCGAACCGTCTCCCCGATGCCCTGTCACCGAAGGAACCCCTGCCGGACTCTCGAAAACACCCCTCCGTACTTCCGCACGGAGGGGTGTGTTCAGATCGTCTGTCGGGATCGATTTCCGGGACCGATTCAAACCGGAGGACCGGTCGACCGGGCTGAATCGCCCGAGTCGAACAACGTCATGGTCACTTGCCCGGGTCGGTCTCGGTGGCCTCGTCGGCCGGCACCACCGGGCCGAGCCTGCTCTCGAGCACCTTCGCCCGCATCTCGACGAACAGGTCGGGGTTGTCGCGAAGGAACTGCTTCGAGTTCTCACGCCCCTGCCCCAGCCTGATCTCGCCGTAGCTGAACCAGGCGCCCGCCTTCTGGGCGATTCCATCGGCGACCGCGAGATCGAGCAGATCGCCCGACGTGCTGATGCCTTCGTTGAACATGATGTCGAACTCGGCGAGCCGGAACGGCGGCGCCACCTTGTTCTTGACGACCTTCGCACGGACCCGGTTGCCGACGTTGTTCTCGCCGTCCTTGATCGCGCCGATTCGACGGATGTCGATGCGGACCGAGGAGTAGAACTTGAGGGCACGGCCGCCGGTGGTGGTCTCGGGGCTGCCGAACATCACGCCGATCTTCTCGCGAAGCTGGTTGATGAAGAGCACGATGCAGTCGCTCTTGGCGATCGCACCGGTGAGCTTTCGCAGCGCCTGACTCATCAGTCGAGCCTGCAGACCGACGTGGGAATCACCCATCTCGCCCTCGATTTCCGCTCGCGGGATGAGGGCCGCCACGGAGTCGATGACGATGATGTTGACGGCGTTGGATCGAACGAGCATCTCGCAGATCTCGAGCGCCTGCTCGCCGGTGTCGGGCTGACTGAGCAGCATCTCGTCGATGTTCACCCCGAGCTTCTTCGCCCAGGTCGGATCGAGGGCGTGCTCCGCGTCGATGAACGCCGCGACGCCTCCCTCACGTTGCACGTGCGCCGCGACGGTCAGGGCGAGGGTCGTCTTGCCGGAGGACTCCGGACCGAACACTTCGACCACGCGTCCTTCAGGAAGACCCCGACCACCAAGCGCGAGGTCGAGACTGAGCGCCCCCGTCGACACGCACTTGATGCCGGCGAGCCGGTCGCCGTCGAGGGTCATGATCGATCCCTTGCCGTGCGCCTTCTCGATCTGCGCCAGGGCGCGATCGAGCGCCTGCTTGCGACCCGGATCCATGACGGCCTTGTCGGCATCCGGCTTCTGCTCGACCTGCGTGGTGGCCTTGGTGCTCTTCTTCTTGCCGGTGCCGTTCTTGGGCGCGTTGTCGGTGGTCGTCTGTTCGGGGGAATCGAGGGTTGCCTTGGGCATGGTGTCTTCGCCTTCCGTTGCGATGGTCGGATCGATCCGTCGGTGATCCGGGTTCTTGTCGAGTCGAGGGGTTCGAGGGACTGAGGTTCTGCGTGGTGAGTCGCGGGCGTCGGATGATCCGGGCGGGCGTTCTTCGTCGTCCGGCTCGTCTCCGAAGCCACCCGATCTCCCTTGGATCAAGTGGCTCATGGGGATCTCGCGCTCCGCTTGAAGGTCGGAGCGTGTCGACGACGCTCGATCGGCGGGTCGTGAAACTGCGTCCGAATCGTAGAACCCGTCTCCAGCCGATCTCCGCAATCGGCGGATTCTCCCGACCGACGCGTCCGCCGACGGTCGACCCCGGATGGGGTTGGTGCGTCCGTCGAAGTGGTGGAGATTGAGAGGGTGGGGATCTTCATGATTCGCCGTCGGGTAGCACACGGAGCGGATACCGAACGCTGACCGAACATCATCGGAAAAAGCCCCGAAATCCGTTCGGTCTTTGTTCGGAAACATAGTGTCGACCCCCCGCCCGGGCCTGTCAAGGCGTCCAGAGACGGATTCCGAGCGGCGAAACACCCCGGTGACCCCGGCCTGCGCCCGAAGCACGAACCAAAATCGCCACGGGGATCCAAGGCCCCTTGGAATTGTCACTTACGGATCCATAGTACGAGCCGTGGACTGCACCGTGATCATCGAGTGGGAGAACGCGATCCTCTCTGGAGACGACCGCGGATGTCTCATGCTCAACACGGTGCTGGGCCAGATCACCGATCTGGACCTCGAGACGGAGATCCTCATCCTGGTCGACCCCGAGGCGGTCGATGTGAATGACCTCCAGCGATCGGTCGAGCCCATTCTCTCGAAGGGCCGCGAAGCCGGAATCGCCTGGCGGATCGAGACTGCGGAGGGGCTGCATTACTACGAGCTGAAGAACGAGGGCGCGAACCGCGCTTCCGGTGATCTCCTCCTCTTTCTCGACAGTGACGTGATTCCAGACGCCGACTGGCTGAGGCTCCTCCACACCGAACTCGCGACGGATTTCGATCGGATCGCGGTAGGCGGCGTGTCCTATGTCGACACCGACTCCCTGATCGGTCGGGCATTCGCAGCTGGATGGTTCTTCCCCGTTCGGCCACGCATCCGACGGATCGTCGATCCCGCGGAGTTCATCTTCGCGAACAATCTTCTCGTCCGCCGAACCGAGTTCCTGGCGAATCCCTTCCCCATGCTTCCGGACGGCGCGACGCGAGGCTCATGCCAGCGATGGCTTGCCGACCGACACCTCGATGGCTCGCAGGTCGCGTTGGCGTACGCAGCCACCGTGAGTCACCCACCCCCCGCGACCACGATCGGACACCTCGCCGTCCGAGCGCTCGCCGAGGGTCGTGACCACGTCGCCGATGCACGACGACGCGATCGCCCGCGCTGGTCGATGATCGGCAGCTCCCTTCGACATGCCCGAAGGCGAATCCGGCAGACGGCCCGGGTCGCGATGCGTCAACGCCATGACATCGGGGCCTCCGCGATGGAGCTTCCCCCGATCATGATGATCATGACGGCCTACTACGGAATGTTCCTCGTCGGCGCCGCGTGTACCGTCGTGTCGCCGAGATCCGCCGCCCGTCTCTGGCGAATCTGAACCCCGTCCGCGAACGGATCCCCCGCGCGGCTCAATAGTGCGGCGTCGGCGGCCGGTACTGCGAGAGATCGGCGTTGCGGAACCAGTCGATCGTCCGCTGGAGCCCCTCACGCAGCGCGATCCTCGGCTCCCAACCCAGTTTCTCCCGCGCCAGCGTGATGTCGGGCTGTCGCTGGAGGGGATCGTCCTGCGGGAGCGGGCGAGCCTGCACGATCTCGACCCCGGTGCCCGCGATCTCGACCACCAGCTCCGCGAGTTCGCGGATGGTGAACTCGCCGGGATTGCCGATGTTCACGGGGCCGTGGAAGTCATCGGGGCCGTTCATCATGCCCATGATCGCATCGAGGAGATCGTCGCAATAACAGAAGGAGCGGGACTGCGATCCATCGCCGTAGATCGTGATCGGTTCTCCAGCCAACGCCTGTCGGATGAAGTTGCTCACCACCCGGCCGTCGTAGGGATGCATTCTCGGGCCGTAGGTGTTGAAGATCCGGACCACGCGGACGTTGACCTTGTTCTGCCGGTGGTAGTCGAACATCAGCGTCTCGGCCGCCCGCTTCCCCTCGTCGTAGCAGGCGCGGATCCCGATCGGGTTCACGCTGCCCCGGTAGGACTCCGGCTGCGGATGGATCTCGGGATCACCGTAGACCTCGCTGGTCGAGGCCTGCAGAATCCTCGCGTTCAGTCGCTTGGCGAGCCCGAGCATGTTGATCGCCCCCATCACGGAGGTCTTGATCGTCTTGATCGGGTTGTACTGGTAGTGCCCGGGGGCGGCGGGACAGGCGAGGTTGTAGATCTGGTCGACCTCGACCTTGTAGGGATCGATCACGTCGTGACGGACGAATTCGAAGTTCGGACGACCGATCAGATGCTCGATGTTCGACTTCTGGCTTGTGAAGAGATTGTCGAGGCAGATCACCTGATTACCCTGCTCGACCAGCCGGTCGCAGAGATGCGAACCGAGAAAACCTGCACCGCCGGTGACGAGAATCCGCTTGAGCATCGAGTCTGCTTCCTGTGGGGCAATGAGCGTCGACGCCGGGACCTCGCCCGGCGACGATAGAGTATCGGCGTTCCCCGTCACGGTCCCCTTGTTCAAACCGGGATTCCGCCGAATGAACGATCCTCGATACGCGGTGGGCTTCATGACGGGGACCAGCGTCGACGGCATCGATGCCGCCGTGATCGAGGCGCGCGGTTTCGGGACCACGCTCTCGGCGAGGATCGTCGACCACGTCCATGCACCGCTTGACGACCTGCGGCCGGCGCTGACCGCATTCGCCCGGGGCGAAGCGATGACCGCCGCCCAGATCACTCGCCTGTCGCGACGGTTCGGCGAGCTGCACGCCGAACTGCTGAACCGATGCCGTGGCGAGCGGTCCCTCGCACTCGTCGCCGCCCACGGCCAGACCGTGACCCACGCGCCGCCCGACTCCCTTCAACTCCTCGATCCCTGGCCGATCGTTCGCGAGGCGGCATGCCCGGTCGTTCACGATCTCCGTGGCGCGGACCTCGCAGGAGGTGGCGCAGGTGCGCCGATCACTCCCCGGGCGGATGCGGTTCTCTACCACGATCACCGCGTGCCCGAGGGAACGCTCGCCATCGTCAACCTCGGCGGCTTCGTGAACGTGACCGTGCTCCCTGACGTCCCCGAGATCGAGACCGAACGCTTCGTCGACGTCGAAGGATTCGACTGCTGCCCCTGCAATCATGTCCTCGACGCCGCGGCCGAAGCGCTGCTGGGAACGCCTTTCGACGTCGACGGCGAGGTCGCGATGGCCGGTACCCCTGACGCCGAGGCCGCATCGCGACTTCGAGATTCGATCTCGGGATTGTTTCAGGCTGGACGGTCCGGAGGCGACGGCGACGAGATGCGGGAACACGCGATCGAGATCGCTCGGTCCGCGGCCTCCCCGGCGGACGGGCTCGCAACCCTGCATCACGCCGTCGCGTCGTCCCTGATCGACTGCATCGAGTCCCGCTGCAACGACCGCGGCATCCCACGCCCCACCGAGCTCGTGCTCGCGGGTGGCGGTGTTCTCAACCGACGCCTGGTCATGGAGATCGAGGGCCGGACCGATTGCCCGGTCCGCGTTTCCGACGAAATCGACGTTCCCGCGCAGGCCCGCGAGGCCGCCGCGATGGCGATCCTCGGTCTGCTCGCCCTTGACGGTGTTCCGATCACGGATCCGACCTCGACCGGCCGCCGCGAGCCGCCGATTCCCGTTGGAAGATGGTGCGGGCTGGGTTTTCTTGACAAAGCCTGAACACGCTGCAAATCGAACACTTGCCACGGCCGGGCTGCGGCATCGACAATGGTGTCTGAGGACTTCGAGGAGATTCGTCCATGCCGGCAGGCGTCCTGATCGTTGAAGATGAACCTGAAATCGCGGAGCTGATCGAGTTCCATCTCTCGAGAGAGGGCGCACATAGCAAAGTCTTGCACTGGTATTACATAACTTCTCCCCGCCTGTCGTTCTTCTATATGCGAATTGTTTCGTATGACGTAT
>JAACEA010000279.1 GCA_009936695.1 Planctomycetia bacterium | reverse complement strand
GCGGAGCGAATCAGCGAGTGGTCGTCCGCGATGATGATGGTGTTGCCGGTCGACATGGCGTGGCAGGACGGCTCCGGGGGAAAAATGTTGGACGGATTCTAACAAAAACACGGCCTAAGCGACGGAAGAGGCGGTTTCAGGCCTTCATGCGAAGACATAGGCGATCACCCCATAGAAGACCCCCGCCGTCGTCAGTTGTAATGAAGTCGCGGGAGAAAAGTTCACTTGTTCGAGGGTGGAACGGTCGGTGGGTCGGCCGCTTCGCCGCCAAGAACGAGCGAACGAAATCAGGCAGCAGGCATTCGTATCGGCTGAACGCCAGACCAGGAGGATCAAATGCAAGAGATCAACACCCGAAAGCGCGATCGCGCGGAAATCGTCCTTGATCTCTTCGAGATGTATCACGATCGGGTCTATGCCTTCGCACGCAAGTCGGCCGAACCCGCGGTCGCCGAGGATGCCACGCAGGAGGCGTTCGTCCGCCTTCTCCAGCACCCCCGCCTCGAAGAACTCGATATCTCGATCAGCTACCTCCTCAAGATCGTGCACAACATCCTGCGGCGGCGATTCACTCGGTCGGTACGCCTTCGGGAGATCGTCGAGGAGAAGATCAAGCCCCGAATCCGCCAGAACGAGGAAGACTCCTCGCCGCAGCCGCTGCGTGTCGCCGAGCACTTCACGAACCTCGGGCAGGTCGAACAGGCGTTCGGACGCCTGAGCCCCGACGAACGGGACGCCCTTCGGATGATCGTCTGCGAGGGCAAGAGCTACGCGCACGCCGCACGCAGTCTCGGCGTCTCGGTGACGACGATCAACAATTGGAAGCACCGAGGGCTCTCGAAACTCCGCGGCCAGCTCGAGTCGGAGGGCCGGGGCGGCCGGGGCCATGCGCCGGCCCGACACTCCCGATCCGCCTGATTCCCGCGGCCGTTCCCCGCATCGATGCAAGCGGGACTTGGTAGCCTCTCCGCATGATCAACGAAGATCCGAGCGACGAGGATCTCGACCGTTTCGCGGGCGAGATCGGCTACTGCCCCGACTGCGGCGGGGAGGTCTGGGACGAAGCGTACCAGTGCCCTCACTGCGAGTCGGTGATCGAGGGTCGGATCGGCATCGCCCCGGTGGATCGGGCCGGCAGTCTTCTCTCCGCAAAGACCGTGATCGTCCTCGTCGCGGTGATCGTGATCGTCCTCGTCCTCATGCAGATCCGCTGAGATGGAATCCACCGACGCCAACCCGAGCCCGAGTGCCGACGAGGAACGCCGGCGATTCGTGCTGCAGATCGTCCAGCCCGGACTCGCCGGGCTCATGGACGGTTCGGTCTCGACGCTCGCGCCACTCTTCGCCGCGGCCTTCGCGACCAAGGAGAGCGGACCGACCTTCAAGGTCGGACTCGCCGCCGCGGTCGGGGCGGGCATCAGCATGGCGTTCGCGGAAGCGATGAGCGACGATGGCCGGATGAGCGGCCGCGGCTCCCCCACCATCCGCGGCCTGGTCTGCGGAGGGGCGACGACCGTCGGCGGCCTCGGCCACACCCTGCCCTACCTGATCGACGGCTTCGAGCTCGCGACCTGGATCGCGATCGCCGTGGTCGTCGTGGAACTCTTCGCCATCGCACTCATCCGACGTCGGTACATGGACACTCCCCTGCTGCGCGCCATGTTCGGGACCGTGATCGGCGGCCTCATCGTGTTCGGCTGCGGCGTCCTGATCGGCCGAAGCTGATCACCCCCCGAATCCTGGAGCGATCTCTTGCCCCGAACCCCCTCGAACATGATCCCGCTCGGCACCCCCGCACCCGATTTCCGACTCCCCGATCCGACGGGCGCCCTGCACGGCCTCGCCGACGCGGAATCCGCCCAGGCCGTCCTCGTGGTGTTCATGTGCAATCACTGCCCCTTCGTGGTGCACATCGCCGCCCAGCTCGCGGAATCGAGCCGCGACTGGCAGGCCCGGGGCCTGGCGATCTTCGCGATCAACTCCAACGATGTGACGAGCCATCCGGCGGATGCTCCGGAAGCCATGGCCGCCGAGATCGAGGCGCGGAACTACACGTTTCCATACCTCTTCGACGAGGACCAGTCCGTCGCGAAGGCGTACTCCGCGGCCTGCACGCCCGACTTCTTCCTCTTCGACGGCGATCGCCGCCTCGTGTACCGGGGCCAGTTCTGTGACAGTCGACCGGGGGACGAGCTTCCGGTCACCGGCGCGGATCTGGACACCGCCGTCGAGGCCGCACTCGAAGGGCGGGAGGTCCCGGGCGACCAGCGACCCAGCCTCGGCTGCAACATCAAGTGGCGGCCGGAGAACCAGCCCCCCGATTGAACGCACGGACGAGCTTGCGGCCGGACCCGGCGGCGTCAAAAAGGACAGCGGCCTCTCGTGAGAGAGGCCGCGAAGCGAGGCGGACGGGACTCGAACCCGCAACCACCGGCGTGACAGGCCGGTACTCTAACCAATTGAGCTACCGCCCCCGCTCTGTGTCCACCCGCCGGGATCCGGCGAGACGGTACAGACTAGCGTCCCACGGCCGCTCGTCAAGTCGACCGGGTGATCCCGCCCGGAGGCTTATTTGGTGTCCGCCCAACTGGTTCCCCAGGACGGTTCGGCCACCAACGGAACCGAGAGTTCCATGGCGTTCTCCATCCGTTCCCGGACGAGCTCGGCCACGGCCTCGATCTCGCCTTCCGGCACCTCGAACACGAGTTCATCGTGGATCTGGAGGATCATCCGGGACGTCGCGAAACGCGCTGGAAGGACTCGGTGCAGGTCGATCATGGCACGCTTGATCAGATCCGCCGCACTGCCCTGCACCACGGTGTTGATCGCCATCCGCTCGCCCTGGGCTCGCTCCTGTGGGTTGCGAGCGTGGACCTGGGGAATCGACCGCCGCCGTCCGAGGATCGTCGAGACCGAGCCCTCCCGACGCGCTTGCTCCACGCAGGCCTCGAGGAACGCCTCGATCGCCGGGTACCGGGCCTTGTAGTCGCGGATGATCTGGTCGGCCCGCGCGACGTCGGTGTCGCCACCCAGCCGCCGGGCGAGGCCGTACGCGGTGACACCGTAGACGATGCCGAAGTTGACCATCTTCGCGGCGGTACGGGCGGCCTGGTCCACCTCGTCCAGAGGCACGCCCTCCACCTCCGCGGCAACCGCCGCGTGGATGTCGTCCCCGCGATGAAACGCCGCCTGCAGGTTCTCGTCCCCGGAGAGATGGGCCAGCATGCGAAGCTCGACCTGCGAGTAGTCCGCGGCAAGCAGCACGTGACCCGGCGCCGCCACGAAGGCGCGCCGGATCCGTCGCCCGACCTCGGTCCGAATCGGAATGTTCTGGAGATTGGGATCGCTGGAGGACAGCCGGCCGGTCGCCGTGACGGTCTGGTTGAAGGACGCGTGGATGCGCCCGGTCTCGGGCCGGATGGCCTCCTTGAGGGCGACGAGATAGGTGTTGACCAGTTTCGTGAGCTGTCGGTACTCGAGGATCAACCCGGGGATCGGCGAGGAGACGGCGGGATCCTCCGACAGCTTCTCCATCACCTCCGCGTCGGTGCTCGGCCCCGTCTTGCCCTTCTTGAGCGGCTTGATGCCGAGCCCCGGCGGATCATCGTCCGGCGCGTTGAACAACGCCGCCGCGAGCTGTTTGGGCGAGTCCGGACTGAACGCATGCGGCGCCGCGTCGACGATCGACGCCCGCAGCGATTCGATCCGGGTCTGCAGGCCTTCCCGTTGTTCGTCGAGCACCTCAGGCTCGACTCGAATCCCCTCGTACTCCAATCCGGCGAGAACCTCGACGAGGGGAACCTCCGTGCCCTCGTACAACGCTTCGAGGCCTGAATCGACGAGCCGCCGTCGAAAACGACGCTCGAGCCGGAGTGAGACGTCCGCGTCCTCGCCCGCGTACGGCGCCGCCTCCTCGAGCGGGACCTCGCTGAAGGTCCGCTGGGTCTTGCCCTTCCCGATCAACGCCTCGATCGGCACGCACCGGCGACCCAGCTCCGATTCCGACAGGGCATCGAGCTTGTGGGTCGCGCGGGTGGCGTCGTCGATGTACGACGCCACCATCGAATCGCCCACGATTCCGCGGACCTCGAATCCGTGCGCTCGAAGCACCACCAGATCGAATTTCAGGTTGTGCCCGATCTTGCCGATCGCCGGATCGCCGAGCAGCCGCTCGAGCACGGGCCGGGCGGTCTCGAGATCGAGATGGGTCTCCGGTGACGGCGACCGAAGCGGCACGTAGACGCCCGCCCCCTCCTCGACGGCGATCGAGATGCCGGCCAGTCTCGCGGTGCGTGGCCCGAGGGAATCCGTCTCCGTGTCGATCGCCACCACCCCGGCCGCACGGGCTCGCTCCACGACCGCCTCCAGGGCGTCGAGCGTCGAAACGATCTCGTAGTCCCCGTCGACGGGGGTCAGGGACGGCGTCATGGCGACCGAGACGTCACCGTCACCGAAGGCGAAGAGCGTGCCGGCCGCATCGGAGGCCGCGTCGGGGGCGGCGGCCGAAGTCTCGGCGACGTCCGCGGCCGGCGATCCGGCACCGACGTCGCCCTCGCCACCGAGCACGGCGCGGAAACCGGTTCGATGTCGCGTGAAACCGAGCACCCGCATGGTCTCGTCGACCACCTCGGCGTCCACCTGATCAAGTCGGACCGCGGCATCGTCGAGTTCGAAGTCGACGTCGCAGTCCTCCTTCAACGTGATCAATGCGCGGCCGAGCGGGATCCGGTCCCGGGCCGCGACGAGATTCTCGCGACGCTTGCCCTTGATCCGCCGACGCGCATCCTTGAGCTCGTGCTCTTCGTCGATGCAGGCGTAGATGCCTTCGATCGAACCGAACTCGGAGACGAGCCCCGCGGCCGTCTTCGGGCCGATGCCGTCCACCCCGGGGACGTTGTCGGCGGTGTCGCCCATCAGGGTCAGCATGTCGACGACCTGCGCCGGCGCGATGCCGTCGAGGCCTCGCTTCGGATCCGCGGTCCGAGCCTCCAGTTCGGTGACGCCGGTCACTTCATCCTTGTGGACGTCGAACAGCGAGGTCCGCTCGTCGAGCAGCTGCTGCAGGTCCTTGTCCTTGGAGATGATCCGGATCTCGAGCTCGGGACGGTCCCGTCGGAGCCGACGAACGAGGGTCGCGATCACATCGTCCGCCTCGACGCCCTCCAGCCCGAAGGCGGGGACCCCGAGTTGCTCGAGCACCTCGAGACAGCGGTCCACCTG
>JAACEA010000278.1 GCA_009936695.1 Planctomycetia bacterium | reverse complement strand
CGGGGAACGCCACCGCCCCGGCCGACGCATGATACGGTGGAGCGGTCCCCTCTGCGATCACCCTCGCCGGATCGATCACGCGATGCTTCGAACGTCGATTCTCCGACATGAGCCGGCTCCTGAAGGTCCCCCACCGCATTTCGACTGGCTGCTCGAGGTCGATCTCGAGACGCCGGATGAAGCCCGGGTGGTACCCACCTTCCGACTCCGCCGGCGACCCGATCGGCTCGAAATCGGGGAGACCGCCGATCTCGAACGGATCGAAGACCATCGTGGGATCTGGCTCGAAAGGCCCGAGCGACGGCCCGTTGAACTCGCTCCGCCGCTCGGCAGGGCGACCCCGATTCGGGTCGGGGAGATCCGACATTCGGACCGAACCGACGACCGGGTGATGGAATCCGCCGTGCGATGGTCCCAGTCAACGGTTTCAATGACGTACCGGATCGAAGCGCTCGTCGCGAACCGGCTCCGACTCACTCGAATCGCAGGACCCGCATCCGAAGCCCCCGGAGGACCGGCCGAATGAGCATTCTGATCGGAATCGTCTTCACGCTGGTTTCGGCGATCTTCGCAGCGGTCGCCGCACTCGGACTTCCCGGTACCTGGTTGATCATCGCCTTCGCGGCCCTCATCGACGTGATCGAACTGCTTTGGAAGGGTGATTCGGAGCCCATGTTCGGCTGGGTGGCGTTCGCGATCGCCCTTCTTCTGGCCGCCACCGCGGAAGTCGTCGAGTTCCTCGCCGGTGCCGCGGGGGCCAAGGCGGGCGGCGCCAGCCGACGCGGCACCATCGGGGCGCTGATCGGTGGCTTCGTGGGTGGGATCGTCGGGACCTTCGTGATCCCCATCCCGCTCGTGGGGACGCTGTTGGGTGCCGCGCTCGGCGCCGGTGGCGGGGCGCTGGTCGGCGAACTCACCCGGGAGGGCGCCGGCCTTCGTGACACCATCAAGCCCGCGACGGGTGCTGCCGCGGGCAGAGTCGCGGGCACCGTGGTCAAGATCGGCTTCGCGATCGCGATCTGGATTCAACTGAGCGTCGCCGCCTTCATCTGATCCGAGGCCCGAACGCCCGGGCGATCGATGGACTCAGATCGTCGCTTCGGTGACGCGGAGGACCTCCTCCACCGTCGTGCGCCCCTCGAGGACCTTCCGGAATCCGTCCTCGCGGAGTGACACCATGCCGCGTTCGCAGCAGATGCGACGGAATTCGGTCACGTTCGGACTGGAGGCGATCAGGTCGCGGAGATGGTCATCGAAGACCAGCAGTTCGTAGAGCCCAAGTCGACCGGAGTAGCCGCTGTTGCGACATGCCTCGCACCCCCGGCCCTGGGGAAGCGTCGCGCCGTCGATTCCATGGACCACGAGGAAGTCCCGCATCTCCTCGGGTACCGGTGTGTCCTCGACGCACGAGGGACAGATCCGGCGGACCAGCCGCTGCGCGAGCACGCCGTTCAACGCCGCACCCACCAGGAAGGGCTCCACGCCGATGTTGACCAGTCGCGTGACCGAACTGGGCGCGTCGTTGGTGTGAAGGGTCGACAGCACGAGGTGACCCGTCAGGGCCGCCTGGACCGCGATCGACGCGGTCTCGTGATCCCGGATCTCACCGACCATCACCACGTCCGGATCCTGCCGCAGCAGCGCCTTGAGGGCTCGCGCGAAGGTCATGTCGATCATGGCGTGGGTCTGGATCTGCGTGACCCCGGGAAGGTTGTATTCCACCGGATCCTCGACGGTCGAGATGTTCAACCGCTTCATGTCCATCTGTCGAAGCGACGAATAGAGCGTGGTCGTCTTGCCTGAACCGGTCGGACCGGTGACCAGGATGATCCCGTGCGGCTGATCGATCTGGCTCTTCCAGAGGGTCAGGGTGTCTTCGCTGAAACCGAGATCGTCGAGCGAGACCTGGATCGCCTGGTCGTCGAGAATTCTCATGACGGTCTTCTCGCCGTTCGCGGTCGGAACCGTCGAGAGCCGGAGATCGAGCCGCCGGTTCATCACCGTCGCGCGGATGCGTCCGTCCTGCGGGAGCCGGCGCTCCGCGATGTCGAGGTTCGCCATGATCTTCAGTCGACTGGTCAACGCCGCGTGCATCTTCTTCGGGGGCTTCATGGCCTCGTAGAGGATTCCATCGATGCGGAGTCGGACCTTCAGGTTCTTCTCCCCGGGCTCGATGTGGATATCCGATGCGCCTTCCTGCAGCGCGGTCTGGATGATGTGATTCACGTAGCGGACGACCGGCGAGCTTTCCGCCTCCAGTTCGAGATCCGTCTCCGTCTCCTCGGTCCGCTCGAACTCGACGTCGTCCTCCTCGACATCCGCGAGGATCGCCTCGATGTCCGCGCTGGGCTGCTCGTCGCCGCCCTCGATCTTCCGAATCGCCTCGACGACGGCCCCGCCACAGACCAGGACGTGCTTGACGACCGAGACCCCGAGTCGTCGCTTCAGTTCGTCGAGCAGGAAGACGTCGTCGGGACTGGTGGTCCCGATCACCGTCCGCGTGCCGTCGGCCCGCAGTGGAACGACTCGATGTTCCACGCAGTAGTCGACGCCGAGCCGCTTCATCTGGGCGGCGTCGATGGTGCCGGCGTCCACCTTCACGAAGTCGATTCTCGAGATCTCGGCGACACCCTGCTGCACGAGATCCTCGTCGATCTCCATCTCCAGAAGGATCGTCGCGATCGGCCGATCCGGCGCCTGGGCCTGGAGACGACGCGCGGTATCACGACTCTCCGCGTCGATCTCGTCACGGCCGTGGAGCAGATCGATGAGATCACCGTTGCCGGTCGTCGAACCGCCTTCGGGAACGAAGAGGTCCCGGAGCGCGTCGTCAGGGCGGGTCGGACGGATCCGATCCTGTTCGATCGCCATCGCGGGATCGATCTCGGCGTCGAGACCGGAACCCGTGTTGAAATCGGGCGGACGGAAATCGAGCTCCCTCGCCTTGGGATCGGCGGGGGATTGCGGCGTCGTCGAGGCGGATGCGAGCGGACGTTCGGGCACGATCCGCCCGTCGACATCGGACCCTTCCGCGCCATCGGCGGCCGGTTCCTTCGGCGCATCGGCGTTCGGTTCGCCGAGGTCTCGCAACAGTCGCTCGATGTCGAATCGTCCCACGTGGTCTCCAGTCCGGGTCGCCCCGAATCCCCGAAAACGCCTGATGTCCGGTCGATCAGAAGTTGCGCTTCACGCCGACCTCGATGCGTCGCGCGTGCCTGGGCTCGGAGAGGCGGGATACGAACACCACGCCGTCGGAACCGATCCGTTCGACCTCGAATTCATACTCCTCACCCTCGTGCGGGACGTCGAAGACGTCCCCCACCATGATGCGGTGGCCGTTCAGGACCGCCTGGGCCCGCGGCGAGTCGGGCGCGAGGATCGCACTCACGTTCATCAGCGATCCGATCTCGTCGATCGTCGCGTCGAAGGCGTCCTTGATCTGGTCGATGGTGTTGACCGGCCGCTGATCGACCGACGCCATCTGCACCGCGGCCATGTCGACCTCACCCCAGTAGCGGAAGGGTTCGTCCTTCTTCAGGTCGTCGGTGGGCACCTGCAGATCGTTGAGCCGATCCTTGTCGAGGCGTTCGAGCACGCGGAGGTCCTCGAGTCCGAGGACCGCGCCGTCCTTCTCCGCGTCGACGATCCACTTGCCCACCGCGGCACGATCTCCCGGTTCACCGGTGGCGGCGACACCACGGCCGAGGAATCGCATCGACCAGAGACCGGCGGCCGAGGCCAGCAGCACTCCGATGAAGAGAATCGTCCCGGCATCGATCCGCCGACCCGTCCCGCTCTGCACCGCTTCGGCGAAGCCGTCGTCGACCGAGAAGTCGACCGTCCCGCCACGGATCATGGGATCATCGATCGAATCCTCGACGCCGTTGTTGTCGTTCAATCCGCTCATGCGTCACCTTCCAGTTCACCTTCGCAGTAGATGACCACCGTCATCGACGCGTCGATCTGCCCCGGCGGCGTGTCGTCCTCACCGGTCCGGCCGCGGGACTCGACCAGATTCCGTTCGAGCTTCAGGTCCCGGACCCGCGTGATGCGAGGAAGCCGCTCGAGATCGAGGAGGAATCGGTAGATCCCGCGAAAACTGCCGTCGATCTCCAGGGACAACGGGATCTCCGCGTATCCCTGCGTCTCGCTCCGGTTCAGGGCCCGGATCGACGAGATGCCGAGGGCGTTCCGCTCTCCGATCCGATGGATCTCGGCGAGCATGTCGTCGACCTCGTTCGCATCGGGGATGTTCCGGCGAAAGTCGGCGAGCCGGAGTTCGGCCTCGTCGATCGCGGTACGGACGTCACCGACCTCTTCGGTCAGCTGATCCAGTCGGACCAGCGTCGACTCCATCTGTGCGATCTCGCGCCTGGACTGTTCGATGTCCTGATTGCGGGGCTCGAAGACGAAGAACCAGGCTGCCACCGGAATCGCGGCGAGCACCAGCAGGAACACCATTTCACGAATGCCTAGGTTCATCGTCCATCCTCCGTCTCGGTGGCCACGACGCCCGCGATGCTTCGAGTCTCGCGGATGTCGGCCTCGGGATCGATTTCGAAGAGGATCCGGTACTCCCGCATCGGGCGACCGTCGATCTCCTTCTCCTGGGTGTGGTCGAGCCTGACGCGTCGGAAGATCTCGACCTTCACCAACGCGTCGATGAATCGCGAAACCTCGTCGAGCGACGGTGCGAGTCCCTCGAGCGTCACCCGCGAAGCCCAGCGGCGCGGCTCCGGACGGATCTCCTCGGCCTCGACGTCCGCGGCGGCGGAACTCTTCTTCCGACCGGATGCCAACGTCGCCACCGCCGACGGCTTCGGTCGCGGCGGCTTGATCTCGTCGGTCTCGAGCCCCACCCGCATCAGACTCAGTTCGACGGGCATCTGCCGGACCAGCTCCGCGAGCAGGTTGGATCGCGGCACGGTGTCCACCAGGCCGACCGCGACGTGCGCCTTGTCGACCATGCGACTGACCCGCATCTCGTAGGCGTCCATCTCCGCGATCCGATCCCCCGCCGCGACGAAACGCTGGTTGACCGCGGTCCTGGCCGAACGCACGTCCGTCCAGTTCCGCTGGGTCACCACGAAGGCGGTCGTCACCCCGAACATCACCAGTACGAAGAGCGTGACCGCAAGCACGGTCATGCGTCGTTCCGCACGCTTGGCGACGTAGTCGTCGGGGAGGAAACCTGAATTGAAGTCCTTGTTCTCAGTCATGACGTCTCCAGCCGATCAAGCGGCGGCTCCCATGGCGCACATTCCGCACGCCACGACCCATTCGGGATACTCCCGACCGGGTTCGAGCGGACCGACGCCGATCGGCGTGTGGTCCAGCAGTCTGCGTACGGGGTCTCCCACACTGGTCTTGATTCCGAGCCGACGCGCCAGGTGACCCGCGAAGCGCCGACTGTGCGACTCGCCCCCCAGCATCACCATGCGGTCGATCGGTGCACCAAGCGACGCCTGGGCGTAGCGGGCGCACATCGAGAGTTCGTCGGCGATGGTCTCGTGCACCTCGAGGAAGTCCGGCTGCGGACAGGCCGTGGTCACGCCCGCCAGCGTCGGTGAGGGCTCGCCCGTGCGTCGATCCTCGGTGAGCGCGACGCTCGGGTCCTGCGTGGCGTCGGTACGATTTCGGTCGGCATCGGCCTTCGCCATGCCGGCTCGGAGCATCACCGAACCGGCCCCGGGACCGGACGTCTCGGGTCCGGCGATCGGCTTCGGGGCGACGTTCGTCGCCTCGCTCCGACGTCGACGCCCCCGGGCGTCGGTCGTGGTGCAACCCCAGGTCGTCGCCGCGATCTCGTCGAACTGTCGACCGCCGACGTGGATGATCCGCGCGAAGACGAGCTGACCGCCCCGGGCCACCGCCACCTTCACCGCACCCCAGCCGGCATCGACGTACATCGTGCTGATCGAACGATCCTCGTCACGTCGGTGAAGATGGTCGAAGGCGTGGAGCATCGGGACCTGATCAGGCTGGACGCCGACGAGGTCGTGTCGACATCGCTTGAAGAGATCGACGTGACGCATCACGTCATCGCGGGCGATCGCGAGCACCACCCGGTCCCGCTCGCTTCCGGGAATGGGAAAGGATCGTGCGACGACCGCCTTGGGAAGACAGTTCATCCGCCCCGCCACCTCCGCCGCGACCTGGTCGTCGGCGCTGAGCGGGCTGGACTCGTCGGTCCTGTTCTGTTGAACGATGAAGTGGGAACTCGCGGGGGAGCAGATCACCCGCTTGCCCTCGAACGAGTGCCCGCGAAGCACGCCCGGGAGCTCCTCCGCGAGAAAGGCGAATCGCCGATCGACGTTTCCTCGGGCTTCGTCGGGGATCTCGAGCTCGGCCGCGGCCACGATCGAGGGGGCGTCGCCGTCGGCGACCTGAAGAAGCTTCACCGATGCCGCACCGAAATCGGCGACCACCGGCGAGACCGTCTTCGAGAACATCCTCCGAATGCGCATGTGATGCATCTCCAGGAACGTGGAGGAAGATCCACGGTCCGAGAGAGGCATCGGCCCTTCTGGCACGACTGTTGAGCGGGGTCCGAACGGTTGATCGAACACGTCGATTGGAATGGATCCGGTCATCCGACCTGTGCGGCGGGGTCCGGGAACCGACCGGGCGAGCGCCACCCCTGCAGGCCGATCAATCCGACGCGATCGCCTCCGCCACGTTCACGAGCGCCGAGAACGCCTTGTCGAGGTCCCAGACCTGCCGGGCCCGGTCACCGGTGCCGTTCGAGATCACCCTGACCTCCACCGCTCGCGCCCCGAGCAATCCCGCCGCCTGGAGCACCGCCGCGCCTTCCATCGCCTCCGCGATCGCCCCGGTTCGTGCGGCGAGTTCCGAGGCCAGATCGTCGGTGCCGGAACAGGTTCCCACCGTCGCGATCGGGCCGACCACCGCGTCCGGCAGCCGCGCCGCGAGCCCCCGGACCAGTCCCACATCCGAGAGGACGGCGTCGCCGTCCATGAACCCCGCCAGTGGAAACCCCATCTCCGCGATCGACTGGAATCCGGTCGGGGTGCGGATCCCCTCGTCGGCGGCGATCGCACGATCCCCGATCACGATGTCTCCGATCGACCGCGCATCGGGCCGGGGCAGCGATCCCGCGATGCCGGAGGCGATCACGAAGGGCGTCGATTCGAGGCCCTGGATCGCGATCGTCGTCGCGACGGCGGCGTTCACGCGTCCGACTCCCGAGACCACCGTCCGTAGACCGGCGCTCCGGAACGGCGCGGCTTCGCGATCGGTGGCGACGACGACGAGACAGCGTGCGGGATCGATCACGACGGTCGGATCCAGATGTTCCGGAAGTAGACCGGAACGTCACAGCCCTCGAGGATGATTCGACTCGATTCCGATGGGGCCGATTCGTCGTCCTCGGAAGGCGTCAAGGACACGTTGTTCTGCACCAGCACCCCGTTCACCATCATGGTGATTCGAGCCGCCTCCGTGACCACGCCGTCCTCGATCCGCGGCCCTCGGAAGTAGATGTCCACCGGCTGCCAGCCGGGCGCGGGGAGCGCCGCGTTCACCAGCGGCATGGCGTGCTCCAGCACCGATCCGGTTCCCGACGATCGGGCGGGACGTCCGTAGTCGTTGCGGAACTCGATCCGGAATCGATCGTGCAGACGGATCCAGGTGGCCGCCGCGTGCACGCCGACTCGGCCCGGCGTCCGGGGCAGCGAGTACTCGAGGTGGAGTTGGAAGTCCCGGTAGGGCTCGACCGTCTCGATGTCGGCCGGTCCCGCGAGAAGATTTCCCTTCTCGTCGACCCGCCATCCATCGAGATCATCCTCGACCGCCACGCCTCGCCAACCCTGCAGACCACGGCCCGGGATGAGGAGGACCCGGGACTTGCCGTCGAATCCCGGGGGCGGCGCGTCGAGCGTCGACAACACGGCGGTCACCCCGGTGCGCGATGCGACCGCGGGCGGGCTCCGCACCCCGTCGTTCGAGTCGTCGTCGTTAGCATCGATCGCCGGTTGCGACACGAGATCGTCCCCCGACCGGGCGGCGGGCGGCCCCGACTGCCGGGGCGACGGCGCGGCGAGACCGAAGCACACGATGAGGAGAATGCCGAAGGTCGTGATCATTCGTCGTCTCCACCCGTGAACATCGTGACCAGCGAGTCGACGGGGATGGTCTCCTGGCCTCCGCCGCGCAGGTCCTTGACCACCACCATCCCTTCCTCCAGTTCCCGCCCGACGATCACCGCATGCCCCGCACCGGCGCGACTCGCTTCCGACATCAGCTTCCCGACGTTACGCGTCGCCCGGTAGCTCCGGCGTGCATGGACGCCGGCCTGCCGAAGCGACGCGAGGATCCGCGCCGCCGGACGTTCCGCGACGTCATCCGCGACCAGCACGAAGACCGTGGGGCGCGGCGGTTCGATGCCGTCGAGCAGCCCTCGATCCCGCAGCACCAGTCCGAGGACGACGTCTCCCATCCCGAATCCGACCGCACTGGTCGGGGGTCCCCCCATCAGTTCCACCAGTCCGTCGTACCGGCAACCCCCCGCGATCGCACGTTCCCCCCCACCCGTTTCGTGGACCTCGAAGACGGTGCCCGTGTAGTACGCGAGACCCCGGACGATGCCCAGATCCCACTCGCACCACTCCGACACACCGGCGTCGTCGAGCGCCTCGCGCAACGCGACCATCGGCTCGAACGCCGCGACCGGGACGCCGGTCTCCGCGGCGATCTCCGCGGGATCGACCGTGATCGGACGTCGAATGCGGGCGAGTCGGTCGAACGCCGCGAGGCCGTCCGGGCCGAGTCCCAGATCACCTGCCTTCTTCGCGAACTCCTCGGGCGGGAGCTTGTCTCGACGATCGAGCAGCTGGAACGCCGCGTACATCGACTCGCGTTCGACGCCGAGGGCCTCGAGCGCCGACGCGACCGCGTCCCGGTGGCTCAATCGGACCGTCGCGACGTCGGGACGCAGACCGAGCGCGTCGAGCGCGGCGAGTCCGGTCGAGAGGACCTCGGCATCCGCGGACGGGTCGTCGAGACCGAGCATGTCGACGTTCCACTGGAAGAACTCGCGAAGTCGACCGCGCTGCGGGCGTTCCGCGCGGAAGTGGGACGGAATCGCGAACCACTTGATCGGCCGAGGCAGGCTTCCCCCTCGGGCCGCGACCATCCGGGCCAAGGTCGGCGTGAATTCGGGACGAAGGGCGTAGTCGTCGGTCCCGCCCGACCGGCGGAACGAGAACAGCTCGCTCACGATGCCGTCTCCGCTCTTCACGGTGTAGAGCCCGAGGTGCTCGAAGGTCGGTCCCTCGATCTCCTCGAAGCCGTGCCCGATCGACGCGCTGCGCCAGGCATCCTCGATTCGACGACGAACCGCCATGTCCTCGGGATAGAAGTCGCGCGTGCCCTTGGGGGCCTTGAAGGTCGGCATGGTCTCGGCCTGCTGTGAGAGGACGGAGGAACGGCACGGCGTGCGACGATCCGGTGTCCGATGGTCCCCGGTCACCGGCACGAGGTCAACACGCGCCCCGTGGCGCATTCCGTCGGAACCCGCACTCCGGGCATCGAACCAGGAGCCCCGGATAGCCGCAGACCGGACAACGACCCGCCCGACGTCTGAAGCGACCGCGTACCCACCGCAAGACGGAGGGCACCCGGCCGAATCCTCCGAGGATCGCCGCCATCACGACCGAATCGAGGATCAGACCACCCATGATCGGCCGAATCGGGATGAAGCGGGATCCGCCCTCGAGTTCGATCGGCACCAGCCCCTCATCGACCATCTCCGGTGAGGATGGAGGACTCGTCGCCCGCATGAGGAACCAGGTGACGCCCTCGAGGCAGGCCGCAGGCCACCCCGCTCGAATCCGCTCGGCCCTCGCGATGTCGGGCTGCCCCGTCTCCCGGGAGATCGCTCGCGCCTCGAAGGTGATGACCTCGAGTCCCGGTTCGAAGCGTCGGCGTCGGGGATCAACCAGGGTCCAGTCGAGATCGCGACCGACCGGCATCGATTGGTTCCACCACCGAAGGTCGTCCGCATCCGTCGCGGACAGGTGAAGGGTCGCCGTCTCCTCCGAGCTCGTCGAGGCCGCGAGGACGGCGATGCCCGACGAGACGAGGCCCCCCAGCAGCAGGAGCGACACGATTCCAACCGCCCTGCGTGCCGTGGATCTTCCACGACGAGGACGTCGACCAACGCCCTCCCGCCGATCGGTCACCTCGTGGTGAACCGGTGGACCATGATGTGCCGGTAGGTGCCGTCGGGCCGGAGAATCACGTCCGGCCACTCGGGCTCGCCCTGGTGGTTGATCGCATCCGGCCAGGCCTGGGTCTCGAGGCAGACGCCCTGGTTGCGGTCGTAGACCGCACCCGACTTCCCGACCATGCCGTCGAGGTAGTTGCCGGTGTAGAACTGGAGTCCGGGCTGGTCGGAGGCGATGGTCATGGTGATCCCGGTCCCCGGATCGCCGAGCATCGCGACGTCGCGGAATTCACCCGGACCACCGTCGAGGCAGAAGTTGTGGTCGTATCCGCCGGGACCGTCGTCATTCGCCGGGAAAGCGTCCATGTCCCTCCCGATCGACTTCGCCACGCGGAAGTCAAGGGCCGTGCCCTCCACCGGGGCGAGTTCACCGGTGGGAATCATCGTCTCGTCGACCGGCGTGTAGCGTTGCGCGCCGACCACCAGAAGATGGTCGAGAATCGTCCCCGAGTCGTGACCACCGAGATTCCAGTAGGTGTGATGAACGAGGTTGCAGGGCGTCGCCGCATCGGTGGTCGCCATCATCTCGACGATCAGTTCGTTCTTCTCGGTGAGGAGGTACACGACTTCGGCCGCGAGCGTTCCGGGATACCCCTCCTCGCCGTCGGGACTGGTCCGGGTGAACCGGATGCCCGGGCCCTTGGTGGTGAAGATCTCGGTCGCGTCCCAGACGTGCTTGTCGAAGCCGCGGTCGCCGCCGTGCAGGTGGTTCGGCGGGTTGTTGCGGGCGAGTTCGTAGGTCTCGCCCTCGAGTTCGAAGGTGCCACCGGCGATGCGGTTGCCCACCCGTCCCACCGAGCATCCGAAATAGTGACTCTTCTCGGGATACTCCTCCGCGGTGTCGAAGCCGAGCACGACGTCGACCGCCCGTCCGTTCCGGTCGGGCACCCGGAGGCTGGTGACCATCGCCCCGTAGTCGCTGAGGCCGACCTCCATTCCGTTCTCGTTCCGAAGCGTGTATCGACGCACGGTCTCGCCGTTCACGCTGCCCCAGGACGTGGTCTCGACGCGGGCCGAGTTCACCGAGCATCCTCCGGCGATGATGAACAGACCGGCGAGAAGGGCGGGCAGAGCGTGACGCATGGACGAATCTCCGAGGTTGAGGAAATCGGATGGTATCGGTTCGATCGATTCAAGGTGCCCCAGCCCGTCTTCGAAGCACCAGCCGTCGGAATCCCTCGTCCGAGACCGCACCCGCGATGATCACCGCGCCGATGACCGCATACTGGATGTTGTCGGGAATCCAGTCGATCAGGGTGATGGCGTTCTGCAGGACCTGCATCAACGCGGCCCCGATGATCACGCCGATCACCGAGCCCTCCCCGCCGCGAAGGCTGCAGCCGCCGAGGACCGCGGCGGCGATCGCGAAGAGTTCAGCTTGGGATGTTGCACTTGCCGCTTCTTGCATCGCCGTCTCTCTCCTGCTTCTCTAGAACCGCCTCAAGGCTCCTCGACATCTCCTGCTCGCGCGCCAAGGCCGACGCCAGG
>JAACEA010000277.1 GCA_009936695.1 Planctomycetia bacterium | reverse complement strand
GCCCGAACATGAGCTGGAAGGGGTCGATCAACAACCTCCCGGCCCGCATCGAGGTCGTTCCGGGGTAGTCCGCCCTCGGCGCGAGCATGGACACCGGCTTCGATGACCAGGCGATCCTGGCCGTGGCGGAGATTTCCGGCATCGCCACGAGCAGGCCGGCGGCCAGGTAGCACGTCAGGAAAAGCCCGACCACCCAACCCGACATCGCCGAGTAGGAACCGTGGCGTGCGAACGCCGTGAGGCTGATCCTCGACCAGACATGCCCGGGGATCAACATCCGAATCATGGTCCCCGGCGATCGCCACAGTCCCCGGAAGAATCCCCCTCCCGACTCGACGTACCAACGGGGAAGCAACGTGATCGAGAATTGATCACGCCAGTCGATCTCCAATCCGCATTCCGTGCAGCGTTCCCGGAGCGGGCACCGGTCTCGCCATCCGGAGACCAGTCCCGTCAGGTCGTATCCGCACCGGGAGCAGTGTCGACCCCGCTCGTTGGAATCCGCGTTCTTCATCTCGATCCCGCCACTCCTTCGTCGAACATCGAGGGAAATCACTTCTCGAACGGCCGGTGCGACCGCGGAGTCTAGTTTGAAGACCGATGCTCGAACGTCGCACGCGCCCGGTCGCTAGTCTCGACGTCCATGGCCCCCCCCGAAGCATCTCGGCGCCAACGCGGCGAAGTCGCCCGTCATCGAGTGCTTGATTCTCCCACCGGGCCGTTCTTCGTCAGGTGCGATGCGGACGGGGCGATCGAAACCGGCTGGCGGGACATGCTCGACGGTCCGGGCGGCGGCGGCCGGACGATCGAATCCCTCGGCGAAGCCGACCCAGATCTTCTGCCCGGACTCTGTGAACGAATCCTGCTCGCCATGAAGGGGCGGCGGGTGGACTTCGATGACGTGCCGACCCCGTCCGGCACGGGATTCCAGCGGGCCGTCTGGAACGCCACTCGCACCGTGGAATGCGGCTCCACCGCCACATACGGCGAGCTCGCCCGACGGGTCGGTCGCCCCAAGGCCGCCCGGGCGATCGGGCAGGCCATGCGCCGAAATCGCCTGCCGATCGTGATCCCCTGCCATCGAATCATCGGGGCCGGAAACCTCGGCGGATTCGGGGGCGAGGGGGCGGGCACCAACCGGTGGACCGAGATCAAGACCGCCCTGCTCGCCGCCGAACGGGCCTGATGAGGCGGAAATCGGGGGGATGAATCTTCAGGAGCCGTGGAGACTGACCGAAATCAGAGGTACTGTTTCCAGATTCCAGTCTTCGTCTCGATCTGAACATCGGACCCGGGAGGTCTTCGTCTCATGAAACTCACCATGGTTGGCAGCGGATACGTCGGCCTCGTCACCGGAGCCTGCTTTGCCGAGACCGGCAACGAGGTGATCTCCCTGGACGTCGACGAACGCAAGATCGCGATGCTGAATCGCGGCGAAAGCCCCATCTACGAGCCCGGCCTCTCCGAGATGATCCAGCGGAACGCGGACGCGGGCCGACTCGAGTTCACGACCGACAAGACCGCGGCGTACAAGGACGCCGAGGTCATCTTCATCTGCGTGGGCACGCCGAGCGATACCGACGGCTCCGCGGACCTCCAGTACGTGCTCAGCGTGGCTGGCGACATCGCGGACGTGATCGACACCCTCGGTCCGGATCAGAAGCCGAAGACCGTGGTGGTCAAGAGCACCGTGCCCGTCGGTACCAGCCACAAGGTGCGCGACCTGATCCGATCCCGGACGAACGCCCCCTTCCACATCGCCGACAACCCCGAGTTCCTCAAGGAAGGCGATGCGATCAGCGACTTCATGAAGCCCGACCGCGTGGTCTGCGGGGTCGAGAGCGAGGAAGCCTCGGCGACGATGAGCGAACTCTACGAGCCGTTCGTCCGCCAGGGAAACCCCATCTACATCATGGACGTGCGCAGTGCGGAGATGGTGAAGTACGCGTCGAACGCGATGCTCGCCTGCAAGATCTCCTTCGTGAACGAGATCTCCCGGCTCTGCGAGGCCTACGGCGCCGACGTCAAGAACGTTCGCGAAGGCATGTGCGCCGACAAGCGGATCGGAAACCAGTTCCTGTATCCGGGACTCGGATACGGCGGATCCTGCTTCCCCAAGGACACCCTCGCGGTCTGCTCGATGGGACGCGCGGTCGATCTTCCCTGCAAGCTCAACGAGGCGGTCCACGAAGTCAACCAGGCCCAGCGCGGCTGGTTCTACAACAAGATCACCGAGGTCCTGGGTGAGGATCTCACCGGCAAGACGCTCGCCTTCTGGGGCGTCGCGTTCAAGCCGAAGACCGACGACATCCGGGAATCCCCGTCCGTCGCCCTCATGCAGATGGCGATCGACGCGGGTGCGAAGGTCAAGGCCTTCTGCCCCGAGGGACTCGAGAACATGAAGGTGGAGTTCCCGGCCGCCGAAGCCGCCGACGGCATGTACGAGTGCCTCGCCGGGGCCGACGCCCTCGTGGTCGCCACCGAGTGGAACGAATTCCGATCACCCGACTTCGAGAAGATCGCCGCGATGCTCAGCAGCAAGACGATCTTCGACGGCCGGAACGTCTATCGACGCAGCCAGATGGCGGATCTCGGTTTCACCTACGTCTCGGTGGGCCGCCCTCCGGTGACCCCCGCCGCCGACGGTTCGCACGCCAGCGCCTGACCACCACCGGGTTTTTCCCGGGAATTCGAGATCGAATCTCCGACGCGTCGCGATTCACTCGCGACGCGTCGTAGTATTCACGACATGCCTGAACTTCTCGTCTCGAAGACGTCCGGCGATCTCCTCCTCAGCCAGCCCCTGCAGCCCAGGACGCTGCTGACGCTGGGCCGTTCCGCCCGATCGACCATCGTGATCCCGGATGACCGGACCAGCCGCCACCACGCGATCCTCTTCGATCACCGGGGGATCTGGCACCTGGCGGACCTCGGTTCGAAGGCCGGCCTCGAGAACGAATCGGGCAAGGTCACTCTTCACCGATTCGAGACCGAGGAATCCTGGGTCCGGATGGGCCCGGTGATCCTGTGGCTGACCGATCCACCCGACGCCGAGCAGGGGCCGGATCCGAGTCCGGTCGAGCTCGAGATCGAACCACCGTTTCGAATCGCCGCGGAATTCCTCCGCGACGACCCGTCCCCCGTCGCGGCGAATGACGCCCTTCCATTGCTCCTCGCCGGCCGCACCACCTCGAACCCCACCGTCCGCCTGCTCGATCTCGAACACGCCCCCCGCATCCTCGTCGGTCGCTCCGGCCACGCGGATCTCGTGATCGATGATCCGGCCGTTTCCTCGCTCCACGCCGTGATCTACCGCGAGGAGGATCGATGGGCGATCGCCGATGCGGGATCCGAGACCGGCCTCCGGGCCAACGGACGCCGCTGGCTTCGCAAGATCCTCGAGCCCGGAACCCGCGTGGAATTCGGCGCAACCACGTTGATTCCGGTCGAGCCGGAACGGCTGTTCACGGCGGACGATCCTGTCGAGGAAACACCTGAAACCGGGTTCGATCCCTTCGATTTCGGCTCCGCCTTCGTGGACGAACCCCTGCAGGATCGGCCGGATCAAGGTGATTGAACTCCCGCCGCCCGCGGAAAACACTGAAAAAACTAGGCAAAACATCGCATTTCCACGGGTCTCACGTGTTGTCGAAGACCGTCGGTACCGTTAGATTCGCGCGGAAAGCACGAGAAACTCCGACGGTTTTCGTGTTGTGCCCCTTTCTGTCGAGGCGTTCGCCGCTTCGGTGGGACCAATGGAGTGGTCCCGGGGACGTCCAGTGCCGAGCTTCGCCAAGGCGGCGGGCCGGAAGACAAGCGGTCCGAAGAGGACCAGCAAGGATCAACTGCAATGGCCAAGAAGAAGACCACCCGCAAGAAGACTGCGAAGAAGACCGTCCGCAAGGCGGCCGCGAAGAAGACCACCCGCAAGAAGGTCGCGAAGAAGACGACCCGCAAGAAGACCGCCAAGAAGACTGTGGCCAAGAAGGCTCCGTCGATCAAGGGTTCCGCGGCACCCCGCACCAAGAGCCAGATCTTCAACACCATCGCCGAAGCCACCGAGATGAGCCGCAAGGAAGTCACCGCGGTGGTCTCGACCCTCGAGTCGATGATGGTCGCCGATCTCAAGAAGGGCACCCCCGTCAAGTTCATGGGCATGAAGATGACCGTGAAGAAGAAGCCCGCCACCAAGGCCCGCAAGGGTGTGAACCCCTTCACGGGCGAAGAAATGATGTTCAAGGCGAAGCCCGCATCCAAGGCCGTCAAGGTCCGGGCGCTCAAGACCCTCAACGACCAGATCTGATCTGGTTCGGATACAGGTCTTCGCGTCGTTCGACGCTCCTTCCGGAGTCCGAACCACGCAGAGAAACGAACGAACCCCGCCGAGCGATCGGCGGGGTTCGTCGCGTTTCACGACGGCGCGTCCGATGTCGACGCCGGAAATCCTGCGCAACGACCGCGTCGGTTCATGACCGGCGCGACCGCCGGCCGTAGCCCGATCATTCGCGACGGGAACGCTCGGCTTCGATCGACTCGACCGCCGCCCGCAGCGAATCACCCGCGGCATGAAGCCGTCGATCGGCGTCGGCCCGGTCGAGATCGGGAAAGAGTTCGAGCAGGATCCGCAGGCATCGATCGTGCAGTTTCTCGTTGGTCGCCCGAAGATCGATCATGCGATCGCCACGGACCCGTCCCAATCTCGTGAACACCGCGGTGGTCAACGTGTTGAGCGCGATCTTCGTCGCGGTGCCCGCGGCCATCCGCGTCGATCCCGCCAGCGGTTCGGGACCGGTCGCGAGCACCACCAGGTGATCGCAGCCCGGTGGCGAGGCCCGCCGGGCGCAGCTGATGAGCGCGGTCACCGCCCCACGAGCCTTCGACGTCTCGATCGCCCCGAGCACCCAGGGCGTGGTTCCGCCCGCGGCGATGCCGACCACCACGTCGCCCGTTCGGACGTCGATCCGGTCCAGTTCTCCGGTCGCGCCGTGGGGATCGTCCTCGGCCCCCTCGCTCGATCGACGCAGTGCGGAATCGCCACCCGCGATCACGCCGAGGATCCGGTCGGGGTCGGCGTTGAAGGTGGGTGGGCACTCCGAGGCGTCGAGCACGCCGAGCCGCCCGCTGGTTCCCGCGCCGAGATAGAGGAGTCGCCCGCCCGCGGCGAGCGCCGTCGTGGTCGCGTCGACGAGGGCCGCCAGCGGCG
>JAACEA010000276.1 GCA_009936695.1 Planctomycetia bacterium | reverse complement strand
TCGTCGGATCCTCGTCGGATCCTCGTCGGATCCTCGTCGGATCAAGGAGAAGCCCGATCGCTCCTCGCACCCAGTGCGGGGAGCGATCTTCTTCCGCCGGCACTCGAACGGCATGGTCCCCGTCGGGTCAGCCCCGATTGGCCGGCAGGTAGGCCTGCGTGACGTAGTCCGCCACCATGCGATGGGTGCTGAAGGGCCCCGGGATGGTGGCCGCGCTGCGCAGCGCTCGCTTCATCCACCGCTTCGGGACGCCGTTCCGGCCTCGATCGAAGAACTCGGGGATCAGCTGGTGCTCGAGCACCTCGTACATCGCGCTCGCATCCGCGGCATCGCGGGCCGCGATGCCGGATCGCTTCGGCTCGCCCACGATCTCGAATCCGTTGCGGCCGTCGAAGCCCTCGGGCCACCAGCCGTCGAGGATCGAGCAGTTCACGCCGAGGTGCATCGGCGGCTTCATCCCGCTGGTCCCGCTCGCCTCGTGTGGACGGATGGGGTTGTTCAGCCAGACGTCGCACCCGGAGGTGAGTTCGCGACCGATCCGCATGTCGTACTCCTCGAGGATGGCGATCCGGCCGCGGAACTCCGGGCGACGACTCATGCGGTAGACCATCCTCGCGAATTCCTGGCCTTCACCGTCGCGGGGGTGGGCCTTGCCGGCGAACACGATCTGGACCGGACGATCGGGGTCGTTCAGCATCGCGGCGAGCCGGGCGCGATCCCGGAAGATCAGCGGGGCCCGCTTGTAGGTCGCGAAGCGTCGGGCGAAGCCGATGGTCAATGCGTCCTCGCGAAGACCGGCACCGGCCATGAGTCGCTCGCCCGGATCGTCGCCGCGCTGCACGGACTGCCGGACGAGCCGATCACGCATGAATCCGACCAGCCGGGATCGGAGGTCGTTTCGGAGCTCCCACGCGGCGGCGGGGTCGACGTCGGACGCCTTCGACCACGCGGTCTCATCGGGCTTCGCGACCTCGGGCTTCAGGCGGATGTGCTTCCGCCAGAACGCGGCGGCGGCGGGGTCGAGCCAGGTGCCGGGGTGCACGCCGTTGGTGATCGAACCGATGGGAACGTCCTTCGGCGTCTTCGCCTCCGGGTAGACCGCCTGCCACATGTCCCGGCTCACCTCGCCGTGGAGTCTTGCGACGCCGTTGACGTGCTCGGCGAGTCGGAGCGCGAGGATCGTCATGCACAGCGGTTCCGATCGGTCACCGGGCGTTTCTCGACCGAGATCGGCGAAGGAGCGGCTGGTGAGTCCTGCACGTCGGAGGACGCCGCTCATGGCCGTCGCGGCATCACGTGCGGGATAACGGTCGTGTCCCGCCGGCACCGGGGTGTGGGTGGTGAACACCGTCGATGCGCGGACCCGGGCGATGGCGTCGGACTGGTCCGCCCCGTCTTCGACGAGCCGGGCGATCCGTTCGACCGCGGCGAAGGCGGCGTGGCCTTCGTTGAGATGGTGGACGGTCGGTCGTTCGTCCATCGCCTCGAGCGCCATCGCACCGCCCACGCCGAGGAGCACCTGCTGCCGCATCCGGAGATCGGGCTCGCCCTTGTAGAGACCTTCGGTGAGCCGGCGATCCGCCGGTCGGTTCTCGGGCAGATCGGCGTCGAGCAGAAGAAGCGAGGTGTTCCCCAACGCGAGTCGCATGATCCGTGCGGTGACGCTTCGGCGACCGAGGGGACAGTCGACGGAGAGTCCGGTCTCCTCGAGCGGATATCGATCGAAGTCGTACGTCGGGTAGAGAACCCGCTGGCTTCCATCGGCTTCGAACTGCTGCCGGTAGTAGCCATGGCGATAGAGAAGGCCGACCCCCACGAGCGGGACGCCGAGGTCCTCGGCGCTCTTCACATGGTCACCCGCGAGCACGCCGAGACCACCGGAGTACTGCTGCATCGACTCGTGGATCGCGAACTCGGAGCAGTAGTACGCGACCTTCAGCTGACGATCACGGCCGCGGTGATTCGTCTTGAACCAGCGCGGGGCGCGACGCGCATTCGTGAGCGTCCTCTCCGCGGTGTCGAGTGTCTCGAGAAAGCGGGGGTCGGCCGCGGCGGCCGCGATCCGTGCCTTCGAGGTCGACAGCACCGTCTCGATCGGAGCGTGATTCGTCGCTTCCCAGGCGATGGGGTCGAGCATCGCGAAGGGCCGCTGGGCCGGTTCGTGCCACGACCACGCGAGGTCCTCCGCGATTCGAAGCAGGCGGGTCAGCAGGTCGTCGATCGAGGGTGTTGACGGGCGTGGCATGGGTTGGTCTCGGGCGAAGCTGGGCGTTGGAGGAAGGGTGGTGGGTATCGCGGGAGAGGAGCGGTTCAGCCGAGACGTTCGGCCGCCGACGCGAGGGTGGCGAGCCGTCGGGCGAGTCGGGTGGTCGTATCACCGCGTCGCATTCGCCAGCACCAGTTGCCGGTCGGTTCGCCGGGGCGGTTCATGCGGGCTCGCCGGCCGAGGCCCAGGAGATCCTGCATCTGGACGATCGCGGCATCGGCCGGGCTTGTGAACGCCAGCCGCGTCATGGCGTCGGCGGGTTCGGTGTCCGCGGCGGGTCCGGCGTACGCCGAGAAGCGACGCCGAGCCTCCTTGTCGATCGCCCGATACCAGCCCGCCACGGTGTCGTTGTCGTGGCTCCCGGGGTAGACGGCGCAGGCCCGCGGGTAGTTGTGTGGAAGTTCTTCAGCAGCCTCCGGCGTCCCGAAGAAACCGCTCTGCAGAATCCGCATGCCGAGGAGTCCGAACCGATCGCGGAGAACACTCAGTTCCGGCGTCCGGTCTCCGAGATCCTCGGCGATGAACGGAAGCGGACCGAATTCGCGGGCCAGCGAAGCGAGCAATTCCTCACCGGGCGTGCGACGCCACCGGCCGGTCCGCGGATCCGAAGTGTCGCGCGGAATCTCGAAGGCCTTTTGAAATCCGACGAAGTGGTCGATCCGGACCAGATCGAACCGTTCGAGCGTGGTGCGGACGCGACTGCGCCACCAGGCCCAGTCTTCCGATCGGTGGGCGGCCCACTTGTAGTGCGGGTGTCCCCAGAGCTGCCCGTGATCGACCGCGGTCGCGCCCCAGACCGACTGCGCGGCATCGTCGGGATCGGCCGAGGGGGGCACGCCGGTCAGGACCGTGGGATCCCCGTTTCGGTCGAGTCGAAAGAGATCCGGCCGTGACTCGACGTCGGCGCTGTCCGGCGCGCAGAAGATCGGCAGGTCGCCGATGAGCCGGAGATCTCGATCGCGGGCATGTCGTCGGAGCCTGCTCCATTGACGGTCGAGGATGAACTGGATGAAGGCGTGGTAGGCCGGATCGTGATCCGCATCGGTGTTGGAGCCACGGAGTCGGGACGGCGTCGAGGCATAACGACACCAGTCCTCGAGCCAGTCCGCCTGTCGCGTCCGGAACTCCTCGTACGCCGCGCCACGCAGGCCCATCTTCCCTCGCCGGGTCTGGAAGCATCGGAACGCCGCTTCCAGCAGCGGATGCTTCCAACGTCTGACGCGTCGCCAGGACGCGCGACCTCGATCGTCGCCGGTCGAGGCCTCGCGTCCGATCCGGGTTGCGGACGTGGGCAGGTAGTCGTCCTCGACGAGGTCCGTGATCGAGGCGAGCATCGGTTCGATCGCGAAACTCGATCGAGCGCTGTAGGGGCAGTCTCCATCGCCGACGGGGCCGATCGGAAGCATCTGCCATCGGCGGAGACCGGCGGTCGATGCATTCACGTGCGCGCATGTGCATTTGCATGCACATTCTCATACACGTTTGCATGCACATTCGCATTCGCATTCGCATTCGCATGTGCATTCACGTGCGCATGTGCATTTGTAGGCACATGCTCATGCACAGGATTTATATTCTCATTCTCATGCACATGCATATGTAGTGATGTA
>JAACEA010000275.1 GCA_009936695.1 Planctomycetia bacterium | reverse complement strand
GCCACCTTCGAGGCGGGTACCGAATATGCGATCAGCGGGAGCTGGTCGGAGCCGGTCTACGCGGTGGAGATCCAGCGGTACGACGATCGCTCGGTCATGACCTCGTCCGACGTCACCGCGACCAAGGGCGCGTTCTGAACGAGCGGGTCAGGCTTCGCCCAAAAGCGCTTCGAGGCAGCCTCGAATCCTCGCCACCACCGACTCGCGGCCGAGGATCGCCAGCGTGTCGAAGATCGGGGGGCTGATCGGCCCGCCGCTCACCGCGATGCGGAGCGGCTGCGCGATGCGCCCGAGATTCCCGTCGGCGCGGGCCTCCGCGAAGGCGGTGATCGTCGCCTCGAGCGTCGCGGCGTCGAAGGCCTCCGATGCCTCCAGAGACGGCAGGATCGATTCGAGCAGCGCCAGGCCGGTGGGCTCTCCCTTGAACATCGCCTTCCGAACCGGTTTGCTGACGGTCCAGGTGATCTCGTCGTCGGCCGCGACCAGGAACCGGTTCGTTCGAAAGGGCTCGTCGAGCGTCTTGCTCCGCTCGCGACTCGCATCGCAGAGCACCCGGAACTGTGCCTCGTCGAGCCGTTCGAGGAAGACGGGATGGAAGACCTCCGCGTGGGCGCGAGCCCGGTCGTGGAAGCCGTCGGCATCCATCGCCTGGATCGCATCGAGGTTGAAGGCCAGCAGTTTGTCGCGGTCGAACTTCGCCGGCGTCTTCTGGACCCGGTCGAGCCCGAAGTTCCCGGCGAGGAACTCCAGGTCGAACTTCTCGAGATCGTCGCCCGCGCTCCATCCGTTCAAGGCGAGGAAGTTGCACAGGGCCTCGGGGAGGTATCCCGATCGCCGGAAGTCCGAGACGTTGATCTCCGGAAGCGCGACGTCGAGCAGCGCCGCGGCGGCTTCGAGCGACTCCAACTCGAGTTGGACGGTCTTGTCCCCCATCCACTTCGCCCATACCTCCGCCGTCACGACCGGTTCGCCCGCGGCATCGATCGGCGGGGCGTCGATTCCACGCTCCCGCACCGCGGCCCGAAGCGTCTTGTCCTTGTCCCGCTTGCTCATCTTCGAACCGTCGGGATTGAAGATGAGCGAGAGATGCCCGTAGACCGGCCTTTCGAAGCCCAGCGCGTCCTGCAGGACGATGTGCTTCGCGGTGTTGCTGAAGTGCTCCTGGGCCCGGAGAACGTGCGAAACCTCCATCATCGCGTCGTCGACCACCACCGCGAAGTGGTAGGTCGGAAAACCGTCCGCCTTGCGGATCACGAAGTCGTCGACCTCGCCCGCGGGCAGGGTCGCTTCGCCGAGCACCTCGTCGGTGATGGTGATCGGCGCATCGGGCGTTCGGAAGCGGATCACCGAGGGCTCGCCCGCGGCGAGCTTCGCCGCCACCTCGTCGGCCGAGAGTTCGAGCGCGGCGCGATCGTAGCGGTAGGCCTGCTTCGCTTCCCGGGCCGCCTTGCGCTTGGCGTCGAGTTCGGCCGCCGTGTCGAAGGCGTGATAGGCCTTCCCCTCCGCGACCAGTCGCTCGAGGAGTTCGGTGTAGATCGAAAGTCGTTCGCTCTGGAAGTACGGACCGTGGCCACCGCCACCCTGGTCCCCGTGGACCGGCCCCTCGTCCCAGCCGATGCCGAGCCAGTCGAGATCGGTCATGAAGCCGAGGCTCGCGGCCTCGGAACTCCGCTTGCGATCGGTATCCTCGATTCGAAGCACGAACCGGCCGTCTCGACCACGGGCGAACGCCCAGCAGAAGAGCGCCGTCCTCGCGCCTCCGACGTGGAGACTTCCGGACGGGCTCGGCGCAAAACGGGTGACGACGGTCATCGGCGGTTTCCGATCGGAGAGGGATGGGCTGCGGCGGACCGGGTCGACGGATCCGGAGGAATCGGACAGGATACCGTTCACCCGCGGTGCAGGATCCTCCCTCGGGGCGGAGAAAGGGAATGACGTGGACGACTGGTTCGACCTGCCGGACGGATGCCTGGGACTGCTCTCCGACACTCACGGACGCGCGGACCGCACCACCGTCGCCCTCGACCGACTCCTCGAGGCCGGCGCGACCACGATTCTCCACCTGGGCGACATCGGAAGCGAACAGGTGATCGATCGACTGGCGGGGCTTCCGGTGCATCTCCTCTTTGGCAACGTCGACGAACCACGCACGCTGGTCTCGTACGCGATCGCCCTGGGCCTTCGACCCCACCACCCGACGATTCGATTTCGAATGGGCGGGCAACGCATCATCGGGACCCACGGCGATCGCTCGTCGGAGATCGAGACCGCCTTCGAGGCCCGCCCCGACTACCTCCTCCATGGCCACACGCATGTGAGCCGCGATGAGACGATCGAAGGCGTCAGGGTCCTGAATCCCGTTGCGATTCATCGCGCGAAGGTTCACACCGTCGCCACTCTCGAACCGGCCTCGGGCCGATTCACCGTTCTCGAGATTCCCTGAACCGCGGTCCCGGACGGCGATCCGATCGTCGCGAATCCCGACGCCACGTGGAGCGAACCGAACCCCATGCCGACCCTCGTGCTGCTCGCCCAGATCGCCACCACCTGCATGCTGACCGGGCTCATCTGGACGATCCAGGTGGTGCACTATCCGCTCTTCGCTTCGGTGGGCCCGGATCGCTTCGTGGCCTACGAGGCGGCGCACGCCAGACTCATCACCCTCGTGGTCGGCCCGCTCATGCTCGCGGAGGCCGCGACCGCGATCGCCTTTCTCGCGATTCGCCCCCCGTCGATTCCGATGTGGATCCCGGTGGCCGGCGGCGTCCTGCTCGGCGTGGTGTGGCTGACGACCGCGTTCGTCTCGGTGCCGTGCCACACCCGACTCGCGGAGGGCTTCGACGCGGAGACCCACCGACGACTCGTCGACACGAACTGGATCAGGACCATCGCCTGGTCGGCCCGAGCCGCTGTCCTTCTCTGGGCGGGCTGGATAGCCTTGCATGCCGTGCGCGCCGAGGGCTGACCGACGCACCCGTCCGACCCTCCGCGACTTCGTTCGTTCCGATCTCGACCATCCCCCAACCTCCCGAGCGACCCATGAACCCCACCCTCGACATCACCCGGAGCATCCCCACCGGGCTTCCGACGAACCTCGCCGAACTCCGCGCCTCCGGGTGGGAATCGAGGTCGGTGAAGGAGGAGCTCCGGGCGAATCTCGTCCGAGCGCTCGAGCAAGGCGAGCCCCTCTTCCCGGGAATCATGGGATTCGACGACACCGTCATCCCGGAGATCGTGCTGGGGATCCTCGCGGGTCACGACCTTCTCTTTCTCGGGGAGAAGGGCCAGGCCAAGAGCCGCCTGATGCGACTCCTGCCCCGATTCCTCGACGAGTGGCTGCCCTGTCTCGACGCGCCGGAAAGCCCGGTTCACGAGGATCCCGAGGCGCCGATCACCGGCCCGGGCCGCCGCGCCGTCGAGGGCGTGGATCCCGCCGACGTGCCCATCGCATGGTGGCACCGATCGGACCGCTACGCCGAACGCCTCGCTCCGGGAACCAAGTTCGCCGACCTGATCGGCGAGATCGATCCCGCCCGGATCGTCGGCGGCGCGAGCCTCGGCGCCGAGGAGGCGATCTCCTTCGGACTGGTTCCCCGGATGCATCGCGGCATCTTCGCGATGAACGAACTGCCCGACCTCGATGAACTCGTCCAGACCGGCCTGTTCAACATCCTCGAGGAGCGCGACGTGCAGATCCGCGGATATCCGGTGAGTTTCGAACTCGATGTGGCGCTCGTCTTCAGTGCGAACCCCTCGACGTTCAACCGCTCGGGCAAGGTCATCCCGCAGTTGAAGGACCGCATCGGTTCCACCATCCGCACCCACTACCCCGAGGATCGCGCCACCGGCATCGAGATCACCCGGCAGGAGGCGGCCCTCGACCTCGGGGGCGCCCACCCGGTGCGAGTGCCACCCTTCATGGATGCGATCATCGAGGAGATCTCCCTCGCGGCCCGCCGCTCGCCCTACGTCGACCACGACAGCGGCGTCTCCGCGCGATTCGCGGTCGCCAACTGGCGTGCGATGGTCGCCTCGGCCCGACGCCGGGGCATCATGCTCGGCGAAGCGTCCGCGGTCCCCCGGATCTGCGATCTCGCCCACCTCCACTCGACCGCGATCGGCAAGCTCGAACTCGATCTGATGGGAAG
>JAACEA010000025.1 GCA_009936695.1 Planctomycetia bacterium | reverse complement strand
GTTCGAGCCTTCCTTGCGGAGCATCCGGGAAGTCGCATCCAGGATCCCGCGAGCGCCGAGCCGGTCGCCGGGGCCGCCGGCCTCGAGGCGACCGTGATCCTCGACTTCTGCGCGGGACGTGGCACCAAGACGAAGCAGCTCGCCGACGCCTTCCCCGAAGCCCGGATCCTCGCCACCGAGGTCGACCCCCTGCGCTTCACCGATCTGGAACGCGCCTTCGAAGGTCACCCGACCGTGGAAGTGGTTCGCCCGGAGGCGCTGAAGGACTTGATCGGTCGGGTGGATCTCCTCGCGCTCGACGTCCCGTGCACGAACACCGGCGTCCTTCCCCGACGACCGGAGGCCAAGTATCGATTCAGCCGCGAATCCCTCGCATCGATCGCCACCCTGCAGCGGAAGATCGTCCGGGAGACCAAGCCTTTTCTCGCCCCCGGCGGAGCGATTCTGTTCTCGACCTGCAGCCTGGAACCGACCGAGAATCGTCGGATGGTCGCCTGGATGGAGCGACGGTTCGGCCTCGAATCGAAGCATGCGTCCCAGCGATTCCCCGCCGGCCGACCCGGTGATCCCCCCACCGCGATCCACGACGGCAGTTTCCACGCGGTCCTCGTGGACACCGAACGCCCCGGAACCGAGGAGGCGGACGACATGACGGACGCCGAGCTGATGCCGGACCCCACCTGATCCGGAAACGGCCCTCCGTTTTCGAAGCCAGACGCGAATTTCGGACGGGAGGATGGTACGATCGTCGAATTCCCCCGCGTGGCGTCCGCCGCGCGTGCACCGACCCGGTGGAGTCCTCAACGTGGCCTTCGAACTCTCCTCGATCCTGAAGCCCGAACTCATCAAGGTCCCCCTCGAGGGTGACTCCAAGCGCGAGACGATGGACGAGTTGTGCGACCTCGTGTGCTCGTCATCCTCGGTGACCGATCCCGACAATTTCCGCAAGGCGGTGTGGGAACGCGAGGGTCAGCGGTCGACCGGAATCGGGGAGGGCCTCGCCATTCCCCACGGAAAGTGCCCGGGCGTTCGCGAGATCACGATGAGCATCGGCATTCCCGAGAAACCGCTCGAGTTCGAGGCGATCGACGGCGAACCGGTCCGGATGATCGTGCTCCTCGCGAGCCCCGCCGATCGGATCGCGGATCACATCCAGGCCCTCGGCCGCATCAGCAAGTTCATGTCGGACCCGACGGTGCGGAGCCGGGCGTACGCCGCCGAATCCGGCGAGGATCTCTACCAGCTCCTCGCGGGCCTCGATGCGGCAGCGCGGGCCTGAACCAGACGACCGCCGCGGCCTCCGAAGCCGCCCGAACCCCGTGACGCGTCCTGTCGATTCCTCAGGATCCGGTCGGTCGCGTCGGACCCGCGACGGGCGCCGGAAGCGACGGTCGGGGACCCGCCTCCTCGCCACCCGCGGCCTCCCACAAGCGAAGTGATTCGGCCAGCTCCGCCTCGGCGGCCATGATCGAACCGCGCTCGTAGAGCAGGAGGGCGAACTGGTGACGCAGCTTCCAGTCGGTCGGCACCAGCTCGACGGCGGCCCGCATCGCGACCTCCGCTCGTTCGAAATCACCCGACTTCGCCCGCGCCAGCGCGAGCGCGCGAAGCGCGTTGGGATTGTCCGGTTCCATCAACAGCGTGCGTTCGGTGATCTCCGCGCTCTCCCGCCATTCCTCGGGACCACCATGATCCACCAGAAGCACCGCGAGTCGGCGAAGCGGAAGAAGTTCGTCGGGCATCGCCGCGACGCCCGCCCGGGCCTCCTCGATCGCGGATTCCGTCGACAGTTGCTCGTACCGCCACATCACGCGCTCGTCTCGGAGCCGCATCCAGCTCGGATGCTCGTCGAGAACCTCCCCGTACCAGTCGTCGACCAACCGCGGGTTCTGCACGCGAAGCAGCCGACTCCGCCCCATCGCGAGGTCCTCGGTCATGCCGAGTCGTTCGACGGTGTCATCGAGCTCCGCCGCGGCGTCGTCGAACCGCCCGATCGCCGAGAGCAGCCACGCCTTCCGCACCGAGATCATCTCGCGGTACGCCGGAATCGGCGACCAGCCGCCGTCGCCGATGAAGGCGGCGCGGTCGTACCAGGCGAGGCTCGTCTCCGCATCGCTCATCATGTCCGACTCGGGCACCACGTAGCCCTCCGAGAAGACGATCGAGGGCGGGATCAGGACGCGATCGTCGTAGCGGAAGGCCACCGCGGCGGCGATGTTGGCGGTTCCCAGCCAGCCGGAGAAGCCGAGCAGCAGACCGGCGAAGATCACGAGGCCGCCGCCCGCCGGTCGCAGTCGACCGTCCCGCTTGAGCGGCGTGCGATGAAGCGACGCGTTCCGATCGCGTAGCACCCGCCAGGCCTTCCAGACGATCCAGGTTCCGCACGCGGCGGTGCCGCTCGCGAAGAGAAGCGGGAGCGAATACGCCCCGCGGATCGAGAGGAGAAGGCCCAACGCGATGCCGGCGAACACGATCTCCTCGGGCCAGGTCATGTCGTATCGGGTGGTCGCGGGCTTCGCGGCACGCTCCTCGGCATCGACGGAGATCGCCGGCCGGCCCATTCCGACCGACAACGCATCATTCGGACAGACGCTCACGCAGTCGAGACACTTCATGCATCCCGGGTCCACGACCATGCCGAATCGTTCGACCTCCTCGTGCACCCGCACGTTGCTGGTGCAGACCGCCGTGCAGTGACCGCAATGTTCGCAGTCGTCGTTGACTCGGATCCGCATCGGCGCAACCTGTTCCGCGGGCGCGAAGAAGCCTCCGTACGGACAGGCGTAGGTGCAGTACCCCTTCATGCCGAGCAGGTAGACGGTCAGGAAACCGCAGACCAGCAGGAACGGAATCCCCATCAGAAGTCCCGGGAACGTCGCCCAGTAGTCCTGCGTGACCACCTCCCAGGACCAGCCCGGCCATGGCGGCGCACCGCCGGTCCAGGGCGCGATCAGGAAGCGGTGGGCGACCGGCCAGACGAACAGGTAGAGCGCCAGGCCCAGCGGCATCCAGAGGAGCAGTCGGGAGCGGAACGGCTTCGGCCGGAGTCCGACGCGGGCCAGCAGACGCCCGCAGAAGTCCTGAAGCAGGATGACGTGGCAACCCCAGCCGCAGAAGAACCGCCCGAAGATCATCGTCGATCCGATCGCCAGCACGAAGAAGACGAAGCCCACGGTGATCACGCCGTCCCGGACCGTCTGGATCGACTCGCTCGGCTCGATCGGCGCGAGGGTGGTTCCGACCACGAGCCACTGGACGACATGGACGATCATCAACGCCTGGATGATCAGAAGCACGAGGAATCGACGACCTTCCATCCGACTCTTGCGAGGTCGACCGTCACCGGGACCTGCCGAAACGTCGGAGGCCATCACCGTCAGGGACACATCGCCGTTCTTTGCCATGCCCGGATGCTACCCCGACCGCACCGATGGGGCTCTCCGGGGGGCCGACGGGAATCGGCAGGCGACCGAGCCCGCGTCATCTATAATCCAGGATCGACATGTCCGATCAACGCGACCATTACGAAGTCCTCGGCGTGAAACGAGGCGCGAGCCCGGAGGAGATCCGGAATGCGCACCGGTCGCTCGCGCGGAAGTACCACCCGGACATCAACAAGTCCGATGACGCCGCGGAACGATTCAACGAGATCCAGCTCGCCTACGACGTGCTGTCCGACGCCGAGAAACGAGCCCAGTACGACCGATTCGGCCATGCCGGTCCCAACACGCCACCACCCGGCGCAGGCGGCGGCAACTGGCAGGACCTCTCCCCCGACGACTTCGAGTCGATCTTCGGGGGCTCGTTCGGTCGACGCGGCCGCGCGGCCGGTCGCGGTGGCGGCGGCTTCGGTGGCTTCGGCGGTTTCGGAGGCTTCGGCGACGGCGAGTCGCACGGCGGGCCGACCAAGGGACGTGACATCGAGCACGAACTCGAGGTCGGCTTCGCCGCATCGGTGTTCGGCGGGATGGAGACGATTCGCATGGGGAGCCCCGAAGGCGAACCGGTGTCGATC
>JAACEA010000274.1 GCA_009936695.1 Planctomycetia bacterium | reverse complement strand
GCTGGATGCCACGTGCCGCAGCTTGGTAGTTTGATAGCTTGATAGACTGGTAGTCTGATGGCCTGAGCCTGGTAGCTTGGCACTCTGGGGTGGTGGGATCGAAGCGGTGCATCGGCTGAAGCCGTGTCGCATCTCGAAGCGAGCCTCGGTCGCTGAGTGCGGGAAGCAGGTCGCGGAGCGGGACGCCGGCCTCGCGGATCGCGACGAGATCCTCCATCAATCCGCCGAACACGGTCTCGTTTCGTCCCAGACGCCATGGATCCGACGTCGCGGGCAACAGGATGACGAGATGGCCGCCACGTTCCAGCCAGCCTCTCAGGGCAGCCTCGATCGACGGTTTGTTGTCGATGCTGGATGGAAGGAAACGCTGATCGTTGGCCGCCCAGACGATCAACTCGTAGGGCGAAAGGCCGGCGGCCGCGTCGGGAAGATCACCGGGTTCGACGTTGGAGACGACGATCGTCTCCTCGTTGAGGCCCGGACGCATCGCGAATCCGCGGATCCGGTCGAATCCGCCGAGGCCCGCGTTGTTGCGTCCGATCACCATCGCCATGCCCTGGGTCTGTTCGACCGGGCGGGGGATGTTCAGGGCCGATGCCGCATCGATTCTCGCGACGGAGATCTCGCGGGTGCGGACGCCGTCCTCGAACTCGAAGAGTCGGAAGGTCCAGATCGTCCGAAGGAGATCTCCGGCCGCCGATCGCGACGGCACCTCGGCCACCAGCCAGGTGACCGCCTGCCCGCCTCGGGCCGGGATCGCGAGGCGGCGACTGTTGACGACGGTGTCACCGTCGCCGTTGACCGTCTCCCACTGCACGATCCCCGGCACGGGTTCGTCGAGCTCGCTCTGGATCCGGATCCGGACCGCGGTGCTGCCGCCGGGACGAAACGCGTTCCCCGCGCCGAACTGGTCGATCGACATGGTGGTCTGTGCGGACGCCCCCCCGGCGATCGCGAGCATCGCCGCGAAGAGCAGCAGCATCAGGCACTGGCGATCGGACGTCGGGCGTCTGGTGAACCGGGAGTGGATCGACATCGCGGTCAGTGTACTCCCGCCAACGCCCGGAACGGGGTGGGAATGGGGGTGATCAGCGGCTCGAATCCGGGGTGAATCCCCACTCCATTCGAGGTCCGACCGAGTCGATCGGAAGAGAAGATGTCATGGTTGCCCACCATCATCGTGGTCTCGGGGTGCCTGGTGCCTGCTTTCGGCGGTGCCCTGCTCATGGCGAGCCGACGAGCGGTCTGGTCGAGCGAACTGGATCGACGCCGCACCGAGGCCCGGGAACTGAACGAACTCCGTCGCCGGAAGCTCGCGCGACGGACCCCCGTTCGGTGAAGCCGGTGCCGAACGGATGGTCAGGACGTCCGATGGTCCGCGAAGGCCGCGATCATCCCCGCGTGCGACTTGATGCCCCCGCGGAGGCAGCGGAGATCGAACTTCTCGTTCGGGCTGTGGACGCGGTCGTCATCGAGTCCGAAGCCGACGAGGAGTGCGTCGATGCCGAGCTTGGCCTGGATGTCCCCGACCGCGGGAATGCTGCCGCCGCTCCCGATCACGGCCGCCGGGGCGTCATACGCGGCCGCGAGCCCGCGGGTGGCCGCGGACAGCCAGGGGCTGTCGGCGGGGACGACGACCGCCGGATTCGTGCCGTGATTGATGAACTCGGCGGTGAATTCGTCGGGCAGCATCGACTCGATGTGCTCTCGCAGGGCCCCCTCGATGGCGTCCGGGTCCTGACCGGGAACCAGCCGACAGCTGATCTTGGCGGTACAGGTCGCGGGGATGATCGTCTTCGCACCGGCACCCGTGTATCCACCGTGCATGCCGTTGACGTCGAGGGTCGGTCGCGACCAGGTTCGTTCGAGCATGGTCCGCCCCGACTCGCCGCCACTCGCGGCGGCGATGCCGGCGCTGGCGAGGAATCCGGCTTCGTCGAAACCGAGACCGCTCCATTGTTCCAGCACCGAGGCCGGAGGATCCTGCACGCCGTCGTAGAAGCCGGGCACCGCGACCGCGCCGTCGTCGTGATGCAACGAGGCGATGACGCGCGCCATCACGTTGGCCGGATTCGCGATCGCGCCTCCGTACATCCCGGAATGAAGGTCGTGGCCCGGGCCCCGGATCTCGGCCTCGATGTAGACCATTCCCCGGAGCATCGTGGTGATCGCCGGTGTCTCCGCGTTCCACATGCCGGTGTCCGACACCACGCAGACGTCGGCGGCGAGTCGTGATCGGTGTGATTCGAGGAAGCCGTCGAGGCTCTCGGAACCCGATTCCTCCTCGCCCTCCAGCATGACCTTGATCCCCACCGGGATACCGCCGGTCGTCTCGATCCAGGCTCGGAACGCATCGATGAAGGTCATCACCTGGCCCTTGTCGTCGACCGCACCGCGTGCGACGATCCGACCACCGTTCGCGTCTTCGACGACCACGGGCTCGAACGGCGGGGAGTTCCACTGGTCGAGCGGATCGGACGGCTGCACGTCGTAGTGACCGTAGTAGAGGATCGTCGGTGCGTCGGGCGTGGGGGCGGGACGCTCGGCGAACACCACCGGATGTCCGGGCGTCTCCACGACCTCGGTCGAGAAGCCGAGTCGACCGAATTCGTCGGCGAACCAGTCCGCGGCCGCCTTCACGTCCTCGTCATGAGCGGGGTCGGTGCTGATGGAGGGGATGCGAAGAATCGCCGAGAGTCGATCGATGGAATCGTCGAATCCCGCATCGATCGCGGAAAGGACCTCTTCGAGACGCTGGTGCTGGTTGCTCATGCCGACACGATAACCGGTCGGTTCCGCCGATCTCCGGTCGACCGCTCAGAAGGGCAGGACCATGGCGGTGAGCGCGAACGCGAGGCCGGTGAGGAAGCCGAACCAGATCCATCGTTCGAGCCTTCGCTGTTCGAGCCATCGCGCCCAGTGCGACTCGACCGGCGAAGGCTCGGGCGCCTCGAGGACCACCACGCGAGATCGCTGGCCGAGCGAGGCGCCGCAGATTTCACACGAGGTGGATCGGGGGGCACGCGGGGCGGCGAGGTGGCAATCGTCGATGGCGGTCTGGACGCAACCGCACGTCCGACACCGGATCGCATTCGTCGAATCTTCTCGAGATTGGTCTCCGCGCTCCACATCCATACACTAATGGTCGATCGTCTCGAATCCAAGGAAAAGACACCGTGCCCACACGACCGGACCTCACGACCCGCGCATCATGGGTGAGCCTGTTCGAGCACGGGGCGAGGGCCGAGGGCTCGGCGCCTCTGGACCATCCGCCCCAGCACGGATTCGCTGCCGACGATCCCGCCGTCGCGGCGTGGGAGCTGGTTCGCACCGGGGCCGCGGCCGCGCGGCTGCTCGAGCTGCAAGGCCTTCGCCCGGATGAGACGTCCATCGGTCCCATGCTGCAGCCGCGGGACGACCTCGCGATCGAGGTCTGGACCGAATGCGAACTCTCGGTGATGCACGCGGCTTGGCGCGTCGTGCTCGATGGCGACCGGGGAGCCGAGGCCGAAGCGCGCGGCCGGCTCACGGCTCGCCTCCGGGCGGCAGTCGAATGGCATCTGGAGCACACCCAGCCCGACAATGCCACGAGCCGACCCTGGGCGATCCACGTGTTTCTCGAACTGGGCCATCCCGACGTCGAGGCGATCGACTACGCCGCCAACATGCTCCACGCCGCGGAGTCCGCCCGGATGTCGGGTGGGGGCGACGATCGGCTTCGGGGATGGATTCTCGATGACGCCGCCTCGGCCCTTCGCGAGGTCGGGACGCCCCGGATCGGGGCGGCGGAGGCGCTCGGATTCGGAAACGAGGGCGGGCCCCGGTAGCATGACCGCACGGAGGTCCCGTGAAAGACGAACCCGACGACTACATCGTGCGATTCATGGAGCCTCCGACCGGCTCGCTCGCGACGCTCGGCGCGGACGCGAGATTGGTGGCCACCGGCGTCTTCGCCGCGATGAGGCCGGAGCGACTCGTGCTCGGCGGGCTCGTCGTGCTGATTCTCCTGCTCTCCGGATCGCTCGGGGATGCCTCGTCGTCGACCTCGATGCCTCCCATCGGTGCGATCGCGACGGATCCGACGCTTTCCGATCTGTTCCGGGAGCACGTGGAGGAGTTCGAACGGCCCCACGGGTGGGAGACCTCCGACGTCGATGGATTCGAGGTGCAGGCGGCCTTTGCGACCGCCGACCCCGAGGTTCGGACGATCGTGGAACGACTCCGGCGACGGGGTCCGTTCGAGAGTTTCACGGGTGCGCTGCGGGGCGGCCTCGGTCAGCTCGCCACCGGTGTCGTTCGTCTCGAACCGACGACGATCGTCGCCGGCGTGGACGAAGCGGTCTTCGCCAACATCGGGCGGCTCTGGACGCACGACCGCGGTTTTCTCGTTCTCTTCGGCTTGGAGTTCCTGCTGCTGATCTCCGTGTTCGGGGGGGTCATCGCTCGCCTCGACGCCGAGCGGTTCGGTCGCGACCGGGACGTTCCGACGTTCACGGTCGTCCGCTGGGCGGTCCGTGACGTGCGCCGGCTCTGGGGGGCGACACTGCTTCCTCCGGTCCTCGCGATCATCCTCCTCCTCCCCGCGGTGGTGCTCGGGTTGCTCGCGCTCGTTCCCGCGCTCGACGTGCTCGTCGCGATCGGATGGGTCGCGGCGCTGGTGTTCTCCTTCGCGGCAGCGGTGGTGGTCGTGGCCTGGATGGTCTCGCTGCCGATCCTCTCGGCCGCCGCGGCGTGTGAATCGGGCGATCCCTCGGAGATCGTCGTTCGTACCGCCGGCCTGGTTCGCATGCGGCCGGGGCGTTTTCTCGTGCTCCTCGGGACGGCGCTGGTCGCCGGGGTGCTCGGCTGGTTCCTGGTCTCCGGCGTCGCCACGATGACCCTCGAAGGCGCTCGCGTGGCCGGGGGCTTCTTCGGTGGGCCGACGGGAGCCGCCACGGGAACCGCCTGGCCTTCGCTCGACGCCGTCCCCGCGGTCACCGAGTCGGTGCCCACCGGCACCCGATGGCTCGCGGTGGGCATCTTCGATGCCTGGCGGTCGATGGTGGCCCTGCTCGCGATGGGCTGGCTGATCGCCTTCGGGATGGTGTCGGGCGCCCGGATCTACCTGCTGCTGCGGCGGTCGGTGGAATCCCTCCGCCTGGACGAACTTGGAACACCCGGGCCCGAATCCGAGTGAGGCCGGCCTTCGTCGGCGCGGCCGCCGGGGACTTCGGAATCAACACGAACATGACCGGACCGGAAGGTCATCCTCGACATCGAACCGATCGGCGGATCCTCGACGACGACCTC
>JAACEA010000273.1 GCA_009936695.1 Planctomycetia bacterium | reverse complement strand
AGCGATCGCATCGCACTCGACGCGGGGGCGGGCGTGGTGACCACGAAGATCAAGTCGCTGGGCTACTACCCCGATCTGCCGCAGAAAGGCCAGATCCGCGCCCGTTTCGGGGAGACCCTCGACTGGCGGTACAGCGAGTACTACCTGTGGGGCGCGATCATGATGCGTTCCATCACCGCGGCGTTCGATGACGAACTGTTCCTTCCCGGTCCGGTCATCGCATACGGCAACTCGAAGAACGGCATGACCCCGCTCATCGCCTCGATCCATGACGAACGGATCACCGCGGTTCGAAGCACGCATGCCTTCACGACCCAGACCCCCATCCGGGCCCACGATCCCAGCGCGATCGCCGAGGTCGAGTCCGCGAACAAGGACTTCGCCGCGGCCCGCGCCGCCGGACTGCCTCAGGGGGACCAGCCCTGGAACTACTACGCCAAGGGATTTCAGAATCTCGTCGCATCCGCCGGCGCGTTCGGCTGGACTTCGGCCGAGGTCCTGGCCGCCATCGAGCGTGTCGCCGACGACCTCTTCGTGAGCCGGAACTGGGACGAACTGAACAAGCGCGGCGTCGAGATCTTCAGTCTGCCCGGATCCCACGACTGGGTGGCCTACGACGTGCCGGGCACCGGGGCGGCGCTTCCCGGACTGCGGACCTACATCGTTCCCAACGGCGGCCATGGCCGAGCCGGCCATCCCGAGGCGCCGAGCAAGGATGTCGACGCCGCGTTCTTCGCGGAACAGCTCACCGGCGCCGGCGGTGGACTGGAGACGCCCGAGATCACCACCGCGATCGACGGCGACACGCTCGAGGTCACGGTCACGTTCCCCGCAGGCGGCGAACCCGAGGAAAGCAAGATCTTCTGGTTGTACGACCGTGGCCCCGACGGATCGGCCTGGTATCTCTACGAGTTGTTCCCCGAGAACAACTGGGCGGAGATGGCGGGCAGCGGAAGCACGTGGACTGCGTCGATCGAATTGGAACCCGGTCGGAGTTCCATCGACCTCGTCACGACGCACACCATGACGGTCGACCGACGAGTCATTCCCATCAGCGCTCCGTACACCCGGGTGCCGATCCGGTGACCCCGAACTCGACCTGAGATGTTCCGGGGGGACCTGAGGCATGGAACGGGCCGCGTTCAGCACGGCGGATCGTGCATCTCGACAACGGGAACACCGTCGGATGATCCGAGACTGCAAGGCCTGCCAACTGTGGCCGCATGTCCGGCGACACCACGGAGACCACCATGTCGACGAAGAAGACGACCCTCGCACTGCCCGCCGTGGCCTGCACCGCCGCGCTCGTTCTCGGGGGATGCCAGCACACCCATTCACACGAAGATCTCAACGGAACCTGGAAGGGAACCGGACACACGATCAACTCGGCCGGTCGCAGCAAGACCAACAAGTACCTCGTCCTCGAAGTGGATGAGAACGGATTGATCGAAGGCACCGCCGGCTGGCGACTGATCGAAGGGGCGGGCGGTCACAGCGGTGACATGAAGGTGAACCAGAGCGAGGAACGGCTTGTCGGCACGTTCGTGCCCGAGACCGGCGAGATACACCTCGTGGAGACCGAGGAGAACGGCTACCTCCACGGAACCCTGATCGGCCAGAAGCGGATTCGGATGGTGCTCGTCCAACCGGGCGAGAAACCCGTTGCCTCGAGCTTCATACTCGTGAAAGCGGAGGCGGAGGACTGATTCTCGCCCCCGGGTGAGATTCACCATCATCCGACGACGCGGAGCGACCGTTCGATCGCGAGCATCACCCCAGCGTCAACGATCGCGTCCCCGACGCGAGCGCCGGACGTTCGAATCGCCTCACCATCCCCGCCGACCGCGTTGGGCCGACGCCGAGGGAGGTGTTCGTATCGACGATGCCGAGTTTTCTGTTGGAGGCGTGCCAGGTTGCCCTTACGCTGTGAGGCCGCCCTTCCTGCGGAGCGCTGAGATGAAGATCGGTCGTCCCTTGGTATTCGTCGGTGCAATGCTCGCCGCATCCCTGCCGACGATCGCCGTCGCGCAGGGTGCGCGGGAGACCCGCGAGGCGCCGCCGGGAGAACGGCAACCGAACATCTTCGTGATCATGGCGGACGATCTGGGTTCGGCCGAACTCGGCTGCACCGGCAGCGACCTCATCCGGACCCCGAACATCGACCGCCTCCGCAAGGAAGGCATGCTCTTCACCCACGGCTACTCCGGCGCATGCGTCTGCGCTCCGAGCCGGTCGACGCTGGTCACCGGGCAGCATCTCGGTCACACCCAGATCCGGGACAACGGAGAGATCCCGAACTTCGACGGCCTCTACGGCGGGCAGCGTGGACTGCTCCCCGGCACCGAGACGATCGGCCGCGTACTCCGCAACGCGGGCTACAAGACCGCGGCGGTCGGCAAGTGGGGCCTCGGCGGCCCGAACCCGGACGAGATCCACGGGCATCCGCTCTACCAGGGGTTCGGATTCTGGTACGGCTACCTCTGCCAGCGCAACGCCCACAACTACTACCCCTACTACGTCTGGCGCAACTTCGAGAAGGTCGATCTCGCGGGCAACGACCGGTCGCTCGAAGGCGAGCAGTACGTTCCCGACCTCATGGCCGACGAGACGCTCGCCTGGATCGAGCAGAACGCCGACGATCCCATGCTCCTGATGTACTGGACGCCAGTGCCGCACCTCGCGTTGCAGGTGCCGCCCGACTCGCTGCAGGAGTACCTCGACCTCGACTGGAACGATCCCCCCTACACCGGCGGCGCGGGCTACCTCCCCTGCGACAACCCTCGCGCCCGCTACGCGGCGATGATCACTCGCTGGGATCGCGACGTCGGTCGCATCATGGACAAGCTCGTCGAACTCGGGCTCGACGAGGACACCCTGATCATCGTGACCAGCGACAACGGCGCGACCTACAGCGTCGGCGGCTACGACCCGGCCTTCTTCAACGGAAGCGGCGGACTTCGCGGTGCGAAGGGTTCGCTCTGGGAGGGCGGCGTCCGCGTGCCCTTCATCGCCCGCTGGCCCGGACGCATCGAGCCCGACACCACCAGCGACTTCCCCGTCGCATCCTGGGACCTCTATCCGACGGCGTTGGAACTCGGCGGCGCGACGACCACCGTCGAACTGGACGGGATCTCGATCGCACCCACGCTTCTGGGCGAACCCGGCCAGACCCCCCGCAATCCGCTCTACTGGGAGACGCCTTCCGGCAGCGGCCTGCAAGCCGTCCGGGACGGCGACTGGAAGGCGGTCCGATTGAACGCTCAGAGCGTTCCCGACGGCCCGATCCAGCTCTTCAACCTCGTGACCGATCCCAACGAGACGACGAACATCGTCGACCGTCACCCCGAGATCGCCCGCCACCTGTGCGAGCTCATGACGACCATGCGGTCGCCGTCGATCTACCCCGAGTGGACCTTCTGCCCGTGATCGCCACGACCCTCCTCATCGCCGCAGCAGGCCTCGCCGCGTTCGCCGACGGCGGGACGACCACCCTGTTCTGGACCGGAGAGGGTGACGGCATCTCCGTGGCGGATCAGGCCAACTGGAGCGGCACCCCCGACGACGGGGGAATCGATCTCACGGCCATCACGGAGATCCTGGTGATCGACGACAGCCTGGCGACCGTCGGCGGACGCACCGGCTCGAGCACGCTGAACTTCACCGACGACGGCGGCCTCGTCGTCCACGCCGGGACGATCACCCGCGGGGGTGGAGGTCAGGCGATCGAGGCCGGTTTCCTGTTCATGACGGGTGGCACGGTCGAACGACAATGGATCAGTCGGTGCACGGTCCGGCTCGAAGGCACGGGACGCATCGAGCTCTCGGGCGGCTTCGATCCCCTGCCCAACGGCACCGTCGTCGATCTCGGTTCCACGCGTGCAGGCATCGACTTTCTGAACGAGGTTCCGGGCGATGTGATCGCCGAGCATCTCTCGAAGATCTCGGTCAACGGAAGCGTGGCCATCGTCGGCAAGAACATCGTGCTCGAGAACCTCAACGGCGGCCTGGGTTGCGCCCTGTCGGTCGTTCCGGACATCTGCCCCGCCGATCTCGATGGCGATCTCCGGGTGGACGGTGCCGATCTCGGCATGTTCCTGGGAGCGTGGGGCACGACCGCGGCGTTCGCGGACCTCGACGGCGACGGTGACGTGGATGGCGCCGATCTTGGCGTCATGCTCGTGTCCTGGGGGGCGTGCGCCACCGGCCCCGAAGTCCCTCCCTGCGGGAGCCCCGTCCATTGCGAGCTCCTGTATCCCGACCTCCCCTAGATCCCTCTCCCACGGGCGGCGATCGTCGCACGACCGTGATCTCGTTCGAACAACACGATGCCCGACGAACGGGCGGTCTTCCGGGAACAACCTGCAAGGAGTTTTCGACATGACCCAGCGAATCCTCGCGTCCACGCTTCTCATCGGTGCGATCGGCCTCGGCGCGAGGGCCGACACCCTCACCTGGAGTGGTCTCGGCGACGGCAGTTCCTTCGGGGATGCCGACAACTGGACACCCGCCGGCGCCATCATCGATCTCGCCGCCCTCGAGGACGACTTCGTCATCGACGCCCCGGACGCGTGCGTCGGCTGTCCGGGCGGCGTCGCCCAGATCAGCTGGGTGGCGGGCGAGGGAAGCCTCACCATGACGGCGGGCGAGATGGCGGGCGGAGCCGGCATCCGGTACACGACCGTCGATCTCTCGGGTGGTGTGATGACCCGGCTCTTCGCCCTCGACTGCGACATCACGCTGTCGAACGACGCCACCCTCGTCTTCACCGGAGGCGGCAATCCCGTGAATCTCACCACCGTGAATCTCGTCGGCGCGGACGCCGTGGTCCGATTCACGGCCGAGACGCCGGACGCGTTCCGCGCCGAGCATGCCGGCAAGTTCACCTACGACGGCCTGCCCGGCATCGAGGGACTCACCTTCGAAGTCATCGCCGAGGGCGACAATGGATGCGCCGTTCGATCGCTGGGCGGGGAATTCGAGCCACAGACGCTCGTCTGGAACGGGGCCGGCGGCGACGGCACCTCGTTCACCGATCCCGCCAACTGGGACGGCACCCCGACCGGGGATGCCATCGACGCGGACGTGCTCGTGGATCACTTCGTCCAGAACGACGGCGTCATCGGCGCCGATCTGGACGGTGACGGAGCCGACTT
>JAACEA010000272.1 GCA_009936695.1 Planctomycetia bacterium | reverse complement strand
ATGGAGGATTCTCGGCGCGAGATCACGGGCGGGGTTGATGGCGAACCCCGTCGTTCCACCGAGGCCGATGCCGATCGCCCAGAGGAGGCCCGCGATGCCGAAGGCGAACCATGACCATTCGTCGGTGATCTGGCCGATGTCGCGTTCCCATGGCGAAGTGCCGAGGGAAAGCACGCCGAAGACCAGCACCATGGTGGCGATGGCTTCGCCGACCGCGTTCCAGATCGGGGCGCGGATCGCGGGCGCGGTGCAGAAGCATGCTCGCTTGGTGTCGCCGTCCAGCGTCCCCTTCCAATGGGGCCAGAAGTGAAGAACCACCAGGAACTGACCTGCGGCGGCGCCGAGGAACTGGGCGGCGATGTAGAGCGGGACCCGCGAGGCCTCGAATTCCCCGATCACCGCGAGTCCGATCGAGACGGCGGGATTGAGGTGGGCGTTGCTCTTGGCGGCGACCCAGATGGCCACGAAGAGTGCGAACGCCCAGCCGGTCGCGATCGCGAGCCAGCCGGCGCCCTCTCCCTTCGACCCCTTGAGGACGACGCTCGCGACCACGGCGTTTCCAAGGAGGACGAGCACCGCGGTACCGAGAAATTCCGACCAGAAGAGTTCGAGCATCGGAGGACTTGACTCGATCGTGACCCGAATCGCAAGTCGGACGAGACCGTCGTCCTTTTGAAAAAGCCTCCGTCGCGGCGATGCGACGGAGGCTTCTTCATCGAGTCGTGATCGAGGATCAGGCGTCGGGCGCCTTGATCGCTTCCATGCCGACGATGACCCGGCCCTTGTCACCGAGCGCGCCGTTCTCGACGCCCCAGGTCTGGTTGAAATCGCTTCGCTTGATGTCGAACTCGGCTTCGAGGCCGCAACGGCGTCCCCGCATGTCCGCGGTGCCGGTGAAGCGGATCACGGCGACGACCGGCTTGGTGACGCCGTTCATGGTGAGGTCGCCGCTCACGTCCCAGACGGTCTGTCCGAGTCGCTCGACCTCCGTGCTCTTGAAGGTCATGTTCTTGAACTCCTTCGCGTTGAAGAAGTCCGGGCTCTTGAGGTGGCCGTCGAGCTTGTCGTTGCCACTGTCCACGCTCTCGAGATCGACGTTCACATCGAAGGCGAAGTGTTCCTCCTTCTCGGGCGTGAACGTGATCGTTCCAGTGACGTCGTTGAATCGACCCCAGAACTGCCCCGAACCGAGGTGTTGAACTCGAAAGAGCACGGTCGAATGGACGGGATCGATGTCGTAGTCGCCCGCGGGCATGTCCGGGAGCGGTTCCATCGACGCCTTGGCGCCGGGGGCGACGTCGTCGGTCGAGGTGAGCGTCGTCGCGGACGTGTCCTCGTCGCAGCAGAGCATCGGCGTGGCGACGAGGCCGGCGACGAGGGCGCCGCCGGCGAGGATGCAGAGGGGGCAGAAGCGGAAGGCCATGGTGGGGTTCACTCCGAAGGGGGCTGGGGTCGAGGCTCGCGATCGCCGGTTCATCGTGAGCCGGGGAAGAGCAAGTTAGCGATGTTCCTGAACCGAGACGCGATCGTCCGGTTGCGGCTCCGTGCGAACACCGCTTCGAATGGGGTCCTGACCGCCGCGGGAATCAGATGGGCGACGGACCCGCGACTTTTATATGTTGCAACACATAAAAGATCAAGTGGTGGGGTCGGAGCCTCTCCTCGCAGCTTCCGGAGCGGGATTTTCTCGCCATTCGGTCACACGACCTCGGTCCCACCCACTGGAGTCGACGATGCGTGCCACGGGATCGTCGGCTCCGCTAGCATCCCTCAACGTTCGTGGAGTCTTCGGTCCGCGACCACCGAACCACGTGCTCGGATGACCGTTTCACATGTTCGAAGAGATCGCCGACTACATCCATCTTGGAATCGCATGCTCCGGGCTGGTGATCATCTGGCTGGGTTGGCGAGGGCATCGCACCGGGGCGATGCGGTGGTGCCCGGCGTGTCGCGCCGATCTCTCCCATCAGGAGACCCGGACGTGTCCGGAATGCGGTTTCTCCTCACCGAAAGAGAAGGACTTCCACCTTCCGATTCGGCGATGGGGAATCCTCCTGTCGGGACTCTTCATCGTGGCGACGACCTCGGTGCTCTCGATCCAGGATGATGCGGATCGCTCCTTCCAATCGCTCTTCGGGCCGGCGTGGGTCCTTGAAGATCGCATCGATCTTCCGGGCGGCTGGATCGCGACGATCGAGCGGTCGAACGACCTTCGGGTCACCGGCATCGATCGACGGGTCAGGATCCGGGATGCTTCCGGCGTGCGATACGACTGGTCCGGCTGGTTCGTTCGCTTCGGAACCGAGGATCCTGCGACCGGACGCCGAATCGGCCTCGGTGACGACGTGGATCGCGACGGGACGCCCGACCTCGTCCTCGAGACGAACGGGAGCATCGACGAGGATGGGTGGCGGGTGCGGGTGCTTTCCCTCGCGACGCGCTCGGGGGTTCGTCGGATCGACACCAGGCGGATCCTTCCCGCCGGTTGGTTCATCGAACTGGAGAATGGCCGGGATCGTCGGTTCGTGGAGCTGGATCCCGTCGTGCCGGGGCACTGGGGGCTTCCCACCACCGAGACCGCGACCTTCGTGCTGGTCCCCGACCAGGATCTGTCGTGGAACGTGGATCTCATCGCGACCCGGGATCAGCCGATGCCGGCCCGGCTCGACCGGGCGCCTCCAGCGGTGATTCTCGAGGAGGCGAGACGTGCCTGGTCGGAGGCGGGAACGCCGATGCTCGGACAGCTTCTCGATCTGGCGGTCAATCTCGCGGTGCGGGGTCGGCTCGAGGAGGCTCGGGCGATGCTCGAGCTTCCATGGCCCGGTGACGAGACGCCGGAGGCGTTGCTCGAGCACCTTCGATCGAGCTCCGACGAAGAACCCGTGTATCGGCCGGATCCGACATGGCGACGAGCGGCATTCGACGCCGCGATCGAAGGATCGCCGAGGCGGTCCGACATTCGATCCATGGCGAGCATCCCACCGGCGTGAGGTCGATTCACATCCCGTCCCCGCTTTCACGGCCGATTCGACGTCGACTGGGATATCCTCGGACGTTCCTTCACCCCGCGGCAACACCCCGGAGTCGTCATGACGAGATTCGTGCTTCCAGTCCTGCTCGCGGGCCCCGTCGCATTCGCGATCGCGTCGATCGAGGAGGACACGGCCCCCGAGGCTTCGAAGGCCGTGGTGCCCGAGGGGTTCGAGGTCGAGCTGATCGCCACCGAGCCGCAGATCCAGGACCCCGTCGCCTTCTGGATCGATCCGGACGGCAGGCTCCTCATCGCGGAGACCGAGCGAACCAATCACGGCACGATGGACAACCGGTCCAGCCCCTGGCAGCTCGAGGACGATCTGCAGGCGATCACCGTCGCGGATCGTGTCGCCTATCTCGAGAAGTGGAAGGACAAGCGGGCGAACGGAATGGCGTTCTACCGCGAGAAGGAGGACCGCGTCCGTCGTTCGATCGACACCGATGGCGACGGCGTCTACGACACCTCGACGGTGTTCGCGGGCCCGTTCAACGACGTCGCCGACGGAATCGGCGCCGGCGTGATGACGGTCGGCGACGAGGTCTGGTACACGAACATCCCCCACCTCTGGCGTCTGGTGGACGAGGACGACGACGGCGTCGCCGAGAAGAAGGAAGCGATTCAATCCGGGTTCGGAGTCCGCTTTGCGCTGTACGGCCACGACCTGCACGGCCTGGCATTCGGACCGGATGGACGGATCTACTGGTCGATCGGCGATCGCGGCTATCACCTCGAGACCGCGGATGGTCGGGTTCTCGCCGACCCGCGATCGGGCGCGGTCTTCCGATGCGAGCGCGACGGCTCGAATCTGGAGGTCTTCGCGACCGGGCTTCGCAATCCACAGGAGATCGCGTTCAACGACGTGGGGGATCTCTTCACGGGTGACAACACCTCGGATTCCGGCGACCGGGCGAGGATCGTCTTCGTCGCGGAGGCGGGCGAGACGGGATGGACGATGGACTATCAGTCGCTCGACGGCGACAACCTCCGAGGCCCCTGGGAGCAGGAGCGGATCTGGGAGGTGGTGACCGAAGAGAACGCGTCGTTCAGACCGGACTGGACGCTGCCGCCGATCGCGCACGTGGGGGCCGGCCCCTCCGGCCTCGCGCACTACCCGGGACTCGGACTCCCGGACGAGTACGCGGATCATTTCTTCATGTGTGATTTCACCGGCTCCCGCCCCAACAGCAAGGTGTGGACCTTCCGCCCGATCCCCGAAGGGGCGGGATATCGCCTCGAGAATCCGCGGATCTTCGCGAAGGGGATGCTGAACACCGACGTCGCCTTCGATTGGAACGGTCGCCTTCTGGTTTCGGAATGGGGCGGTGGCTGGAGCGCGACGAAACGCGGATCCTTGCATGCGATTTCAGATCCTGAAAGCCTGACCGATCCGCGGATCGCGGAAGCCCGCGACATCGCGATCGAGGGCGTCGGTGATCGCGGCATGTTCGAACTCGCGGAACTTCTCGGAAGCGACGACCAGCGCATTCGCCGGATGGCCCAGCAGGAACTCGCGGAGCGGCGTGCGGTCGCCGCGTTCGAGGACGTCGCCCGGTACGAACGTCGCACCCTGCCGAGGTTGCATGCGATCTGGGGACTCGGACAAGTGGCGAGAATCGAAGCGGCGCGGAATCGACGGATCGGGGCCGCGATGGACCCGCTCATCCCGCTGCTTCGGGATCCGGATCCGGAGGTTCGCGCCCAGGCGGCGAAGACCCTCGGCGATCCCCCCCACCCGGCCGCGAAGGATGCCCTGGTGGAAGCACTCGTCGATCCGTCCTCCCGGGTCCGCTACCACGCCGCGATGTCGCTCGGGACGATCGGTGACGAGGAGGTCGCGCCGTACCTCATCGCCATGCTGGCCGAGAACGACGATCGCGACCGATGGCTGCGGCACGCGGGGGTGGTCGCACTGGCGCGACTCCAGGCGCGCTCGGCGGTCGAGGAGTTGATCGCGAGCCCGGCGCCGTCGCTTCGGCGCGCCGCAACGCTCGTGATGCGTCGCTGGGCCGATCCGAATCTCGAACGACTGCTCTTCGACGATGATCCGACGATCCGGACCGAAGCAGCGCGGGCGATCCACGACCTCCCCGTTCCGGAAGCGATGCCGGCCCTCGCGTCTCTCGCCGCGACGTACTCGGAAACCGGTGCCGGAACCGATCGGACCGAGCTCGAGGCGATCCGCGAGATCCGTCGATGCGATTCCAATCCTGACGGGAAGGACCTCGCGACCCTCGCCGACTTCGAGCGCGCCGCGGATTCGGTCGACCGAGTCCGGGTGCTCCAGGGTGTGGACGAAGGCGGCACGAACTACCTGACCCGACTCGAGTCGAGAATCCGGATCCCCGAGACGGGTGAGTACCGGTTCGCGATCACGAGTGACGATTCGTCGATCCTGCGATTCGCGGCGGATGGTGACCCCGCGTCGTTGGAGGTGATCGCCCGGGTCGACGGCTGGACCGGGCCGAACGCCTGGGGTCGGCAGCCCGGCCAGCAGAGTGGACCGATCCACCTGGAAGCGGGACAGATCGTTCTGGTGGAGGTGCGGCATGCGCAGGGCGGCGGCGGCAACCACGTCTCGGTCGGTTGGACCCGTCCGGATGGGATGTTCGAGGGGCCCATCGGTGGCGTGGTCTCCGACCTTCCTCGATCCGCGACGCCGTTGCTTCGTCGGGTCGTCGATGCGAATCTCCGGCTCGGGGGGGTCGAGCATCTCGAGGCGATCGCGGGAATCGCATCGAACCCGCGACTTCCGAACGTCGTCCGGCGTGAGGCGATGGCGGCGCTCGAGACCTTCGATGAACCGGGACCTCGGGATCGGGTGCTTGGATGGTGGCGACCGGTCGAGGATGCCTCTCGGTCGCTGTCGACGCTTCGGCCCGCCTACGGTCGGTTCCTTCCCATGCTCGCCGAGGATGAACGTCCGGAGATCCGTGCGGCCGCTCGCTCGCTCGCGGGTCGGGTCGGTGTCGCGCTCGATCCGACCGCGCTGTACGAGACGGTTCTGAACGCCGACGAGGCTCCCGCCGATCGGATCGCCTGCCTCCGTCAGTTCGTCCGGTCGAACGATGACCGCATCGATGCGGCGATCACCGCCGCTTTGAAGAGCGATGTTCCGGGGCTCCGTGCCGAAGCGCGAAACCAGCTCTTCGAACGTGATGAATCGGCGGGGATCGATGCACTTCTCGAGGCGGCTGGAGCGGGCACCGTCATCGAGCGACAGCGGGCGATCACGACGCTTGCCCGAATCGAGGACGATCGGGCGGCCGCGCGGATCCGGTCGCTCGCGGAAGAGACGTTCGCAACGGATGGTCTCGTCTCACCCGTGGCCGTCGAAGTCCACGAGGCCGCGACGGCCTCGAAGGATCCCGAAGTCTCGGCGATGGCTCGGGCGTGGGACCGAAGGGCCGAAGAGGATTCCGAACCGTGGTCCATCGCCGTCGAAGGCGGAGACCCCGTCGCGGGGGCGTTCATCGCCCGGTATCACGCGGGCGCATCCTGCCTCCGGTGCCATGTCATCGACGGGCGAGGCGGGGACGCGGGACCATCGCTCGACGGGCTCGCACTCCGCAGCGATCGGGCGTCGATTCTCCAATCGATCGTCGATCCGCAGGCGGTGCTCGTCGAGGGGTACGGCGCAGCGAGCGCCATGCCGAACATGCGGCCGGTTCTTTCGCCAAGGGAGATCCGGGATCTGGTCGCCTATCTCTCGACCCTGGACGACTCGGCGGCGGGCAAGGGTCACTGAGCCGGCGTCGCGGCCGCGGGCAGGGTCGGCAGCAGGCGTGCTCGCAGCAACGCGATGGCGAGCAGCAGTTCCCGGTCCGTCGTCGCGGCGAGTCGGTCTT
>JAACEA010000271.1 GCA_009936695.1 Planctomycetia bacterium | reverse complement strand
TCCCTACTCGCCGGTACCGGAGCCGACCGCGTCTCCGCCACCGTGCCAGCCACCGCCTGAGAATTCCGGGTCCACGAGTCGCACGATCTCCGCGATGTCGTGGTCGGGCCCGATGCCCCGGATCGCATCCGCCCAACGTTCCCTCGCCACCGCGGCGACCTTCAGATCGAGCCCATGAGCCTCGGCCGAATCGATCACGATGCCCAGGTCCTTCTCGGCGAGCGACATGTGGGCGGTGATCGACCAGTCCTCCGCCGCCATCCGGGGGCCCAGGATCTGCAGCACCACGGAGTCCGCCGCGCCACCCGCGAGCGCCGGAATCAGGGTGTCGAGCTCGAGCCCGGAGCGTCGCGCCAACGCCATCGCTTCGGCGACGGTGACCTGCGCCGAGAAGCTGATCAGTTGATTGACGACCTTCGCGGCCTGCCCCGTCCCGACCTTCCCCATGACGGTCACGTTCTCCCCCATCACCTCCAGAAGCGGGAAGACGCGTTCGTGATCCTTCGCCGAATCCGCGCCCACGAAGATCGTGAGACGGCCCTTGGTCGCACCGATCCGCCCGCCGCTCACGGGAGCGTCGACGAAGGCCGCACCGATCTCCTGGAGCCGCGCTGCGATGGAGGCCGTCGTCGCCGCGTCGGTGGTGCCCATGTCCATCACGAGGGTGTTCGGCGTCGCGGCGTCGGCCAGGCCGTCGGTCCCGAGACAGACCTCGACCATTGCATCCGCCGACGCGAGCATCAGGATCACGATGTCCGCGGCCCGGGCGATCGCCGCGGGCGTCTCGAGAATCTCGATCCGATCCGGCCCCAGGTCCGCCATCGACGCGGCGGCCCGCCGGGGTATCGCGAGCGTGGCCCCGGCCGCATGGAGATTCTGGGCCATGGGGCGACCCATCAACCCCAGCCCGATGAATCCCACGGTCCTGCCCGCCAACCTGTCGAGTGCTTCATCATTCATGAAGATCGAAGATACCGCGTGACCCTCGCGAGCACCTTGGCAGATGCTGCGCGGTCGTCCGTCCCGGCGTCAGCCCGCGATCAGTTCCCAGTACGCGAGCTGGATCCCTTTCGCACCCGCGAGGACGAGGAAGCCGGCCAGAATCACGAGCGACACCGAGATCAATCGGCCCCACGTCGAGTGCGGGGGACGTCGCAGGAACATGACGCCTCCGAGGATGCCGAACACGGCCGCGAAGCCGAGGGCGACCGCCAGTGCGAAGAAGACCCACTGCGGATCCCGACCTGCCTGCACGAAGAAGCCGCCGAACGCGACGAAACCCGCGGGAATCGCGAGCCCCAGCAACACGAAACCGAGCGCGGAGGGTGCGCGTACGGAGGGTCTGGTGTCGCCTACCGGCGTCGTGGGCGGCGCTGCACGATGGCCGCTCGCGCTCATTGCCCTGCGGGTCTCGGACGTCGACTCCGGCGCTGCCGACGGAAGAAGAGCAATGCCACACCGAACACGAGCCCGACGAGGACGCCGGCGGGAATCCAACCCGCCAAAAGGAATCCGATCGGCGCGGTGTCGGCGAAGGCCTCGTCCGGCGGATTCGGCCCGCCCTGCCAGACGCTGTATCCGTGACTACTCGCGAGAAAGAGACCCGCCCAGGTACAGAAGACGCCGACCAGCAACAGCGGAATCTGACCGAGCCACCAACGGAGCCATCCAGCGAGGATCGCCGCGAGTCCGCCGAGAACCACGCCGATACCGGCCAGGGTGAAGAACGCCGCATCCTGCGAGTGCCCGTAGGAGGGTTGCATCGCGGTGAAGAAGACGATGATCGAGAGCAGGAAGATGCCGATCGCGGCGGCGATTCCGATCAACGCCTGCGGCTTGTACCGCCATTCAGCGTAGGTCGACGGATCTGTCGGGTCGAAGGGGACTCCGCATTCCGGGCATCGCCCAGCGTCGAGGCCCTCGAGTCCGTATCGACAGGAACGGCAGTACATGCAGGGAGTATCCCACAATCTCGATCCAGAAGGCGGAACTCCAGTCTAAGGTGTCGACCCCAGAAACCACTCGCTCCCTTGCCGGAACGCCGCCCCTGCCGAAGGAACCGCCCAACTTCGATTGCCGAGACGCCATCGCGGTGCTTCTCCTTCGACTCCGCGACTGGTGCTGGCCCGTCGCGATCGCGATCGCCGTGACGATTCCGCTTCTCGCCCGGACGAACGGCGCCGCCTACAAGATCGGCTCGATCACGTACTACGCGAACAGCCCGTGCGCCGTGCTCACGTTCTTCCTGCTGTTCTTCATCGCGGGCCTTCGATGGTGCAGCATCGGCCGGGTCCGACCCCACGCCTCCGGCAGGTGCCAGCAATGCGGCTATCGCCTCGACGGGGCGGAAACGGGCCCGGAAACACCGCGTTGTCCCGAGTGCGGCGAGGCCGTCGCGGCGCCGCCGCGACGTCGGCGAATCCCGGTCGCCCGCCGGCTGGTCGATCTTCCCGGCGTCCTCGCGATGCTGATCCCGGTCGGGTTCATCTTGA
>JAACEA010000270.1 GCA_009936695.1 Planctomycetia bacterium | reverse complement strand
GGGCCCGGGCTCGCGGGCCGCCTGCGCCTGCACCCGACGCCGTCCCCGAGACGTCACTTGACGACGGGCACGATCGCGTCGGCCCACATCTCGTAGGCGTCCGGCGTCAGGTGGAGAAAGTCCGGCATCATCGTCTTCGAGATCGTGCCGTCGGGACGCATGAAGGAATCGCCGAGCGGTTGGATCGTGAAACGAGCGGGGCGACCGGCCTTCCCGGCCGCGGCCTCTTCCTTCGCCACCATGGCACGAAGCGCCTGGTTGATCTGGCAGATGTCGCCACGCATCGGATTGATCCGCTCGCCCCGGGGAAAGATCTCGAGGATGTGAATGGTGGCGCCGGGGCACTGCTTGGCAAGCGTCTCCGCGACCGTGGTCACGCCCGCGAGCGTCTCCACCGCGTCGCTCGTCCCGTGGCCGAGATTGTTCGTGCCGATGAGCAGGACGACGTGCTTCGCGTTCAGGCGGGTGAGCGGCGCCTCCTGGAGTCGCCACAGGACGTGCTCGGTCCGGTCCCCGGAGTTCCCGAGATTGAGCGCGTTGAGCGGGGCGATCCGAGCCTTCCACGTTCCGGCGCCGGGGCCCTCCCAGGCCTGGGTGATCGAATCTCCGACGAAGACCACGTCGTGGGGGCCGGACTCTCGAGCGCGGCGGAGAAGTTCGGCTTCTCGGGCCACGGCCCACTGCTCGGTCCGGGGTGCCGGAACCACTGAGACCGGAGGGGGTGGGGATCCGGCGACGCCGTCCTGCGGGGTGGTGATCCCGTCCGCCCAGGCGGGGAGCGAGACGAAGGCGATGGCGAGTGTGGCCGACAGCATCTTGAGGGTTGCGTTCATGCCCACGATCATTCAGGGCGGCTCCTGCCGCGTCAAACCGGGGCGCGATCTCGGCCTTCCTCCGGGACCAGCCCTGTTTCTGACGCCGGGAAGCACCTTGCGGTCGCAGATCTGGAACGCATGTGTTCCAAATTGTTCCAAAATTACCCCCGATACTCGGATGTCATTATCTGTGTTCTGCGGGCGCTCAGTCGATACAAACCTTGTGATTGAATGCATTAGGGTAATTATCACGCGTGGGAAAATTTCGAGATTCTCGTTGGTGAGGCAACTCTTGCGTGCTAGTTTTGTAACGATTGGAACGTCGTGGAACAGATTTGCTTGCTGTTCCAAAACGCGCTTTGTGTGAACCATTCGTGGTGAGATCGACTGATGCCCAGTGTTCGCGAGATTGCTGAGATCGCCAACGTCTCGATCGGGACGGTGTCGCGTGTGCTGAACAATCAGCCACACGTCAGTGAGAAGGCGCGGGCCAAGGTGCTCAAGGCGGCGAACGCGATTCGAGACGACATCGCGGTGGTGAATCGGAAAGCCACCACGTCGATCGCCCTGGTCTACCGCGGCGAATCCTCGCTCCACTCCGAGTTCGACGCATCCATCCTGCACGGGGTGGTCACGGAACTCGAACAGACCAATCACGACCTGGTGATCATCAACGCCGACCGTGGGCGGGACTCCGGCGAATCCCTCGGCCAGATGCTGCTGCGACGCGGCGTGGCCGGCGCGTTGCTTCGAACCATGCGATCGACGCGGGACATGTGCGTCGATCTCGCCGAGGCTCGTTTCCCGACGGTCCTCATCTCCGACGAGTCCGAAAGTCCCCACGTGGGCAGTGTCCGGGCCTCTTCGGCCGGATCGATCCAGCGTGGACTCGAACACCTGATTCACCTCGGGCATCGCAAGATCGCCATCGGTCTCAACGAGATCGACGACTTCGATCATGCCGAGCGGCTCACCGTCTATCGCGAAGTGCTCGATGCCGCGGGGCTCTCGATCAAACCCGAATGGATCATCCGCGGGCCCGCGTACACCGCCAGCGGCGGGGCGACGCTTCGCCAGTTGATGTCGCTGCCGAATCGGCCGACCGCGATCTTCGTGACGGATCCGGCCTTGGGCGAGGGGCTCGCGGTGGAAGCCCTCCGCATGGGGGTCCGGATTCCCCGGGAGCTTTCGGTGGTCGGTTTCGACGACTCGAAGCGGAGATTCTCGACCTTTCCGCGACTCTCCTCGATCTGCCAGAACACCGATCTGCTCGGCCGGACCGCGATCCAGCACCTGCTCGAGATCATCGCCAAGACCGCCGAGCCGCAGCGTCTGCGGCTCGAATGCTGCTTCGAACCACTCGATTCCACGGCACCGCCGATGGAAGAGGTTTGACGCCGATCCCATCGAACATCACTCCCGAACTCGTCTTCCAACTCCATCCCGGAAACCCAAAGAGATGAATCACCTTTCAGGAAACAAGCCACGCATCGCCATCGCGGCGATCACCGCGGCGATCGCGGCTTCGGCAAGCGTCGCGGTCGCCGACGTCGACGTGATCGCGATCGACTTCGGCGCCGGCCCGGATGCGGCGCCCGTCTACACCGGCTCGTTCGCGGGCGCCAGTGGCTTCATCGGCTTCGGCATCACCGAGGTCGGCGTGGTCGAGAGTCCCTCGATGGACATCGGTGACGGGGTGACCCTCACGTTCACCAATGTGAGCGGCTGGAACAACAGCAACGACATTCCCGAGGACGTGGACACGCTGCTTCAGGACCATCTCTTCTCGGGTGCGCTCGGGGCCGACGATCCGGTCAGCTTCGAACTGGCGGGGCTGGATCCGGCATCGGTCGTGATTCTCGAATTCGTCGAGAAGCCCGACAAGGACGCGCTGGTGGTGTTCGAAGGCATCGAGACCCTCGTCGACAGCAACGGCGCGGGATTCGTCGACGTCTCGGACGGCGGGGTGACCGGATCCTCGACCTACACGGGCACGTTCACCGCGGGCTCGGGTGCCGGTGAAGGCAACCTCGCGGGCGCCCGGCTCACGATCATCACCGGCGGTGGTGGTGGTGGCGGTGGATGCCCCGGTGACTTCAACGGCGACGGCATCGTCGACGGTGCCGACTTCGGATCACTCCTCGGTGCCTGGGGCAAGTGTGGTGGATGCCCGGAAGACATGAACGGCGACGGCTTCGTGAACGGTGCCGACATCGGGGCCTTCCTCGCGGTCTGGGGCGAATGTCCGCCCGCGGGGGATTCGGGCGCCTGTTGCGTGGGCATGACGTGCTACGACGTCTCGGCCGATGATTGCAACGTCCTCGGAGGCGTTTTCGCCGGCGAGGGCACGACCTGTGCGGACACCGAGTGCACCGTCCCCGAGGACTGCCCGGAATGCGACTGCTGCGACGCGACCGGGAACCTCGGCTGCTCGGATGCGGCCTGCTCCAACCTCGTCTGCTATATCGATCCCACGTGCTGCACCGACGGCTGGGACGCGGGATGTGCGAAGCTCGCCGAGACCGAGTGCAACGGCTGCGACGGAACCACCGCCGCGACCGTGGTCGCGCTCGACTTCGGGACGGGTGGCGGAAACGGTCCCGTGTACGCCGGGATGTTCAACGGCGCCAAGGGCTTCGAAGGCTTCGAGATCAGCGAGAACGGCGTGGTCGAGAGCCCGTCGATCGAACTCGGTGGCGGCGTCACCCTGAGCTTCACCAACGTCAGTGGCTGGAACAACAGCAACGGCATCGTGACCGACGTCGACACGCTCATCGGTGACCACTTCTTCTCGGCCGCACTTGACGCCGACGATCCGGTCGGATTCGACATCACCGGTCTCGACCCCGAACAGACGGTGGTGCTCCAGTTCGTGGACCGCGTCGGCACGGAACGGGCGCTCGTCACCTTCAACGGCGCGACGACGCTCGTGGACAACGACACCGCCTTCACGGACGTCTCCGGCGGCGGGGTCACCGGTTCGTCGAGCTACATCGGCTGGTTCACGGGTGGTGACGGTTCCGGCGAGGGGAATCTCTCCGGTGCTCGGATCCTGATCTTCGGCGAGGGCGGCAATCCCGGTGGCGGTGGTGGTGGTGAAGGGGTCTGTCCCGACTGCGACTGCTGCCAGGCCAACGGCAACACCAGTTGTTCCGACGCCGCATGCACCGCGGCCGTCTGCCAGGTCGATCCGATCTGCTGCGAATTCGGTTGGGACGCGGTGTGTGCCGCGATCGCCGAGTTCGAGTGCAACGGCTGTGATGGTTCCGGTCCCTGACTTCCTCGTTCTTCACGTCGTCGGAGCTTGCCTCCGGGTGATCCCGACGACGATTACTCGTTTCTCTCATTTTCGACGGCGTCCGTGCCCGGCCGCCACCAGTCAGCAACGTCTCAGATTTTCAAACAGGAGAATAAAATGCATCAGTTCATGAGTTCACGACGTGTCACCCTCGGCCTGCTGGCCGCCACCACGCTCTGTGCCGCGCCGGTCCTCGCCGACCTCGAGGTCGCCCTCGACTTCGGCACGGGCGGTGGGGCGGATCCGGTCTTCACCGGCACCTTCGACGGCAGCAGCGGCTTCATTGGCTTCGGCATCTCCGACAACGGCGTGCTCGAGAGCCCGTCGATCGAACTCGGTGGTGGCGTGACCTTCGGTTTCACCAACGTCAGCGGTTGGAACAACACCGATGGTGCCACCGGTGACGATCCCAACGCGCTCGGGAAGGACCACCTCTTCTCGTCCGCCCTCGGCGCCGACGATCCGGCCGGCTTCTACATCTCGGGTCTTCAGACCACCGACATCGTCAAGCTCGAGTTCCTCGACCGCTTCGGCGGCGAAGCGGCGCTCGTCACGTTCAACGGAGTCCAGACCCTGGTCGACGCCGACGTCGCCTTCACGGACGTGTCGGGCGGGGGGGTCACCGGCATGACCAGCTACAGCGGTGACTTCACCGGTGCGGGTGGTTCCGGCGAAGGCAACCTCGCCGGTGCTCGAATCACCGTGATGAGCATTCCTGCCCCGGGCGCCATCGCCCTCCTCGGCCTTGGCGGGCTCGCCGCCGGCGGTCGTCGACGTCGGGCTTGAGTCCGGCCTTCCGGGGGGCAATCATGTGTTCGGCATCCCCGGTGCGGGCGGTCATCCGCCCGCACCGGTTTCCTTTGAGTTTCCGTCCTGCATTCCGGCGAGATCCCGATCGATGAACCGACTCATCCCGACCCTGGCCCTTTCCATGCTCCCGGCTTCGGCCATCGCCGCAGCGGCCCCGCCGTCGACGCCCTCGCCGGAGCGACCGCTCTTCATCGAGCTGGACCCGAAGGCGACCGGCCTCGACTTCCGGAACGAGCTGCTCCCGGACGATCGCCGGAACTACCTCTACCCGTTCGGGTACGCCTGTGGCGGCGTGTCGATCGGCGACCTCGACGGGGACGGGCGGAACGACGTCTTCTGCGTGGGTGGGCCGACCGGGAACGGGCTCTTTCTCCAGGCGGCCGATGATGCGGGATCGCTCCGCTTCACCCGAGTCGTCGATTCGATGATCGATGGCGGCGATGCGTGGGGGACGGGGGCGGCCCTGGTCGACATCGACGGGGATCTGGACCTCGACATCTACGTCTGCAACTACGATTCGCCGAATCAGCTCTTCATCAACCGCTCCGAGCCCGGTGCGCCCCGGTTCACCGAGGAGGCCGCGGCATACGGTCTCGACATCCGGGACGCCTCGGTCATGGCGACCTTCGCGGACGTCGATCTCGACGGTGATCTCGACGCGTACCTGTGTTGCAATCGATACGTGCCGCCGACGGGTTTTCCGATGGAGGCGCCCGGAAGCTACGACCCGGCGACCGGGACCTTCACGATGTTTCCGAAATACGAGCGGCTCTTCCGGGCGTGGCGGAATCCCGACGGCAACTTCGAGGCGGACAGCTACGGTCGCGACGACTTCCTCCTGTTGAACGGCGGCGGGGGCGACGACGGGCAGATCGTGTTCGAGGACGTGACCGAACGCTCGGGGATCGATGGGGCGGGGCATGCGCTCTCCGCGACCTGGATCGACTTCGACGACGACGGAAGACTCGATCTCCACGTGGCGAACGACTTCGAGGATCCCGACCGGCTCTATCGGAATCTCGGGCCCGGCGACGACGGCGTGGTCCGCTTCCGGGACGTGATCGGCGAGGTGCTGCCCTACACCACCTGGTCCAGCATGGGCGCGGATCAGGCGGACCTCGACGGGGACGGTCTGCTCGATCTGATGGTCGCGGACATGGCGGCGACGACCCACTTCAAGTCGAAGGTGAACATGGGCGAGATGGGGGGGCGTCAGCGGGTGATTCTCGAGACGGGCTGGCCGCGTCAGGCGATGCGGAACATGGTCTACCTGAACACCGGCCGCGGCGTCTATCGCGAAGCGGCGTTCCTGGTCGGTCTCGCCAACTCCGACTGGACCTGGGCGGTCAAGCTCGCGGACTTCGATCAGGACGGCCGTCCCGACGTCTTCCTCTCCAACGGCATGAGCCGGAACTACACCGACTCCGACGTGCCGTTCTCGGGACGACAGAAGTACGGACGCACGCAGTGGGATCACTTCCGTGATCAGCCGCCGCTCGTCGAACGGAACATGGCGTTCCGCAACGACGGGGCCCTCCGGTTCGGCGACGTGAGCGGGGCATGGGGGCTCGACAAGTCCGGCATGAGCTACAGCGCCGCCTACGGAGATCTCGACGGTGACGGAGATCAGGATCTGGTCGTCGCCAACCTCGACGACACGGTCTCCCTCTACCGGAACGACGCGACCGGGAACTGGTTGAAGGTCCGACTGCGGAGCGACGAGGCGAATCGCCACGGCGCGGGGGCGCTGGTCCGGGTGGTGACCGAGTCGGGACGGATCCTGGTGCGACGCGCGAATCCCTGGACCGGTTGGGCGTCGACCGACGATCCGGATCTTCACTTCGGGCTCGGGGACGACGACTCGATTCGAAGCCTCGAGGTGACGTGGCCCGGGAACGTCGTCCAGCAAGCAGGCCCCTTCGACGCGAATCGAACCGTGACGATCGAACGCGATGCATCGCTGGTCCCCGGAGCGGAGGCGGGGCCCGGCCGTTTCGTGGCTGCGCCCGAAGGGATCGGTCCGGCATTCGTGCACCGCGAGAACCCGTTCGACGATTTCAAGGATCAGCCGCTGCTTCCCGGGAAGATGTCCGCCTTCGGCCCCGCGATGAGCTGGGGCGATGCGAATGCGGACGGAAGACCGGATGTCCACTTCGGGGGTGCGGTGGGTCAGGCCGGGGAACTCTGGATCAACCAGGGCGACGGCGCGTTTCGAACCGTCGCCGTCCCCGTCCTGCGGGAGGACGCGGTCTGTGAGGATTCGGATTCGTTCTGGTTCGACGCCGATGGTGACGGCGATCAGGACCTTCTGGTCGCGAGCGGGAGCACGGAGTTCGCGGAGCGGGACTACCGGCTGCTGAACCGGCTCTACCTCAATCAGGGCGTCGGTGAGGACGGGCGAACCCCGGAATTCACGCGAGCCCCCGACGCCGCACTGGCCGGACTCTCCTTCAGCACCGGAACGATCGCGGCGGCGGACGTCGACGCCGACGGTGATGTCGACCTCTTCCTCGGAAGTCGTTCCGTGCCGGGCCGGTATCCCGTCGCGCCGTCGAGCCATCTGCTGATCAACGAAAGCGAGGGAGGCGACGTCCGGTTCGTGGATGCGACGGACGCCATCGCCTCCGGCCTGGGACGAGTCGGTCTGGTGACCGGCGCGGAATGGGGGGACTTCGACGGGGACGACGCCATCGATCTCGCGGTGGCCACCGAGTGGGGGCCGGTCCGGATCTGGCGGAACGTCGATGGTCGTCTCGTCGAGGCCACCGACGCGGCCGGTCTCGGCGCGGTGCGCGGGTGGTGGTACGGGCTCCGATCGGCCGACGTGGACGGCGACGGCGACCTCGATCTCGTGGGCCTCAACGCCGGCCTCAACACGAAGTACGGCGTGCCGGATGCGACGCACCCCGCGGTGCTCTTCTTCGGCGACATGGACGATTCAGGCAGCGAGCACCTCGTCGAGGCCAAGTGCAAGGACGACGGCATGCTGCCGGTCCGAGGACGGAGCTGCAGTTCGAGCGCGATGCCCGTCATCCGGCGGAACTTCGGGACCTTCAGGGACTTCGCACGAGCCGACCTTCCCGAGATCTACACCGAGGAGCGGCTCCAGTCCGCCCTCCGACTCGAGGCGGACATGCTCGAGTCGGGCGTGTGGCTGAACGTCTCCGAACCGGGTCGGCCCGCATTCGAGTTCCTGCCGTTCCCGCGCATCGCGCAGATCAGTCCCGCCTACGACGCGGCGTTCCGGGACTTCGACGGTGATGGGATGGTCGACGTCTTCCTCGCCCAGAACCACGATCATCGCGAGCCTGAGACCGGACTCTGGCGCGGTGGCGTGGGTCAGATCCTGCTGGGTCGGGGGGACGGCACGTTCGAACCCATGTCACCTCGCGAGAGCGGCATCCTCCTTCGCGGCGACGCGACGAACGTGGAATCCGTGGACGTCGACGGGGACGGTCGAGCCGACCTCGTCGCGACGCAGAACGACGACCGGGTGCGGGTCTTCCTCGATCGAGGCGGAGTCGACGATTGACGGTGCGGATCGGGAGTCCTCTCGGATCGCTGTTCGAGCGAGAGTGAATTCGGATCGGCACTTTTTTCGCGACACCCATCTCAGTCTGGTTTCGGTGGCATGTTGCCTGGACCGCTTCGACGCCGGGTGTCTGCTCGGCATGGAGTCGCCCCGTCGACCGAATTCTCGGGAGTGGCATGACTGATGCATCCTGTAAGAGGAACTCCCAGCAGTGCTTGCGTGGCGAATGCCATTCTTCAGGAGGATGAAGGTCTATTCCGGCGTGAGCCCGTCACGGGAGTGCCCGGTCCGTCGCTCGGGGATCGGAGCGATGGTTATTGCCACGGAGAGTTGATATAAGACGCTTGGACGGTCGATAGAGAATCGATAGAAGAGACGATCCAAGGGCATGATCGCTCAGGATCGGCTCGCGTGTTGATAACTCAGTCCGAGGCCGATTATATGAAGTCAGTATTGCTTGTGAAAGCGAAGGGGGGTCTGGGCAACAGGCTGCTTGCGTTGCTCCCGCCGCTCGCGTGGGCTTCTCACCATGGTGTCGGCGTGTCGATCGACTGGCGAGATGGAATGTATGCCCGCCGAGGGGAAGATGCGTTCTTCAATCTCTTCAAGTTGAACGGAATCGAAATCATAGGCCAGGAGGACATTGATCTCGCTGCGGCCGTGAGACCTGCGGTCTGGAGGGGGCGAGTCGATGCGACGGTCTTCGGTATCGCCAAGGAAGTCGACCCGCTGCACGGTGACAACCCACCCCTGAATCGATCGAAGATAATGCACAGGAAACTCGCAATCGATCTCGGCGAAAAGCCCGCCGAAGGCATCAATGTCTTCTGTGCTTATCAGGACATCTGGCGAGGCAGGAGGTTTGCAAGAAGGGCGATCGGCGTGCCAAACGCCACCGGACGGATGGACTTCCTGCGGAAGTGCTTTCACAAGTTCATTACTCCGAGGCCGGAGATCACCGGCCCGATCGAGGATTTCGTTCGAACGGAATCAGGAAGCCGGAACGCCATCGGTGTTCATTTTCGCAATACCGATCGCCAAGGTCGGGCTTCGATGCACTTTTCGGCGATCGATCGGATCCTTCGTCGGCAATCCGATTCCGTCGTGTTTCTGGCGACGGATTCGGAGGCTGGCCTCGCCTTGTTTCAAGACCGATACGGAAGCATCATTCGCGTGATGCCCAAGC
>JAACEA010000024.1 GCA_009936695.1 Planctomycetia bacterium | reverse complement strand
TCGTCGACGGTGATCCTGGAAACGGCCGGGTGGGCGTTCACCGACCCGATGCCCGGTCCGGACGGAAGTCTGCTCGCCTTCAAGGGAAGGCCCATGGACGAGCCGTTCTACCGCGGATCCCGCATCGGCCTCATTCCGGTCGCCGGTGGTGAACCGATCTGGGCGACCGACGGGGCGGAACTCGACGTCGACGAATTCCAGTGGTCCAACGAAGCCGCGAAGATCCTCTTCACCGCGGCGAGTGCGGGGGCCGTTCCGCTGTACGCCGCCAGTCCCGCGACCATCGAACCGATCGAGATGGTCCGAATTCGAGATGGTCTCCCCGCCAAGGTCGGGCGCTTCGCGGTGGGCGGGGACGTGATCGCATGGTCGGAATCCTCTTCGGCGAATCCCTCGGTGCTTCGTGTGCTGGTCGACGGCACCGAGCGACCGGTCTTCGATGCGAACGCCTGGCTTGCCGACCGCCACGTGGTTCGTCCGACGGAGGGCTGGGTGGAGCGGCCGGACGGACGTCGTATCCAGTACTGGCAGCTTCCCCCGCTCGGGATCGAATCGGGAGAGACCGCGCCATTGATCCTCGCGATCCACGGCGGTCCCAGCGCGATGTGGGGCCCCGGCGAGGCGACGATGTGGCTCGAATGGCAGCTCTCGGCCAGCTGGGGATTCGGCGTGGTCTACTGCAATCCACGTGGTTCCGGCGGTTACGGGGAGGCTTTCCAGCGAGCGAATCATCAGGATTGGGGTCCCGGCCCCGCGTCCGACTGTCTTGCGGTCGTCGATGCGGCATGCGGGCGGGAATGGGTCGATTCCGATCGACTGGTGGTGACCGGGGGGTCCTACGGGGGATACCTCACGGCCTGGATGATCGCGCACGACGATCGATTCAAGGCGGCGGTCGCACAACGGGGGGTCTACGACCTGGCGACGTTCTACGGCGAGGGGAACGCCTTTCGGCTGGTGGACTGGGCGTTCGGTGGGCGTCCGTTCGAGCCACGGTTCCGGGAGCTGATCGAACGCAACAATCCCTTCGACGACGTGGCGGACATCGAGACACCGCTGCTCGTCCTGCATGGCGAGCAGGATCTGCGAACCGGCGTGAGCCAGTCCGCGATGATGTTCCGGGCACTACGGGATCTGGGGCGTCCGGTGGAGTACGTCCTGTATCCGGACGCAGGCCACGACCTCAGCCGATCCGGGGATCCCGTGCAGCGAATGGATCGACTCGACCGGATTCTCGAGTTCTTCACGCGGTTCGTCGGTTCGAAGCGGATGCTGCCGTCCCCGGCCGTACCGGACGCTTCCAAGGGCGACGATTCCGGGGCTTCCTGATCGACTGAGGCCGGGTCCCGTCGAAATCCTCCGCATTCCTTGCCGCGGACGAGGGAGGGGGGTATTCTCTTCGCCTTCGGCCTGAGGCCGATCCAGACGACGCCGAGCCCCATCTCGACGTCGAATCAACGGGGCCGTAGCTCAGCTGGGAGAGCGCTTGCATGGCATGCAAGAGGTCGTCGGTTCGATCCCGATCGGCTCCATTCGACGCGACCCGCCCGATTCAATCGTGGCGGGTCGTGCTGTTTTTCCAGCTTCCGTCCACCGAGTACGGCGAAACGCGCTTTGAATCGCCCTAGCGAGGACGAGGAGGTGGTACTCTCTGATGCCGTGGAAGTCTCCGCGGATCATCAATGGAAGCGGCCGGAACCGATCGGTCGCCCGGCCCGAGGGAATGTGACGATGAGCGAGAGCGGATTCGAACGACGTGAAGAGGGCTTCGAAGCCAAGTTCCATGCCGAGGGCGATCAGAAGTTCCGACTCGAGATGCGTCGCGACAAACTCTTCGCGCAGTGGGTCGCGGGCCAGCTCGAGCTTTCCGGTGATGAGGCCGAGGAATACGCCAAGACGGTGATTCGCGCCGATCTCCAGGAGCCGGGCGATCAGGACGTGATCGCCAAGGTCAAGGCCGCCCTCGCCGCCAAGGGAATCGAGATCTCCGAAGCCGAGCTTCAGGAGGAACTCAACCTCTGTGCCGAGGACGCCGCGGCTGAGAACAGCTGAGTCTCGCCCCTGGTGATCGATGCACTGTTGTTGAATAGCCGACAAGACGATGGGCCGGACAAGCGGACCTTCGTGGCTTTTGCGTACCCGATTCCTACGCGATGATCTGACGAATCGGCTCGGCGCCCTCGACCCCGACGAGCTTCTTGTCGAGGCCCGCGTGGAAGTACGAGAGTGCGTTCGGATCGAATCCAAGT
>JAACEA010000269.1 GCA_009936695.1 Planctomycetia bacterium | reverse complement strand
GAGGCCACACGACGATTCATGCAGAAGACTGGCAAGACGCTTACTGCTCACGAGGGAACGATGAGTGCCATGAAAGAGACCGCAGAGAGCAACCGTTGCTCCGCGGCAGCCTTCTCCGCAGCAGCCTTCTCCGCAGCAGCCTGCTCCGCGGCAGCCTGCTCTGCCGCAGCCTGCTCTGCCGCGGCCTGCTCCGCGGCGGCCTGCTCCGCGGCAGCATCGTCCTTCGCAGCATCCCGGTCCGACGAGTCGGAGTCCGCGTCATCGACGTCATCCGAACCCGCGGAATCGGCCTGATCATCGACGTCACTGGCCTTCGGCTCCGACGATTCGGCTGGTGTCTCCGCTTCGGATTCGCCGACCGCCGCGTCCGGTGTCCGCGCGATCTCCGATTCCTCGGGGGATGCCGCCTCTTCAGACGTCGACTTCCGTTCGGCGGATCCACAGGCAGCGAGGAAGACGACTGCCGAGGCGATGGCGAGGCTTCGAATCGAGTGCATCAGTTCAGACATGTTGATCCTTGGTGACGAGGTCGCTGGTGATTCGGAAGGCGTATTGCTTCGAGCCTACGTCGATCGGTCGATTTTCGCGAATTCATGATCAATCAACCGGATTTTCCGTGCTTGAGAGGGGTTGAAGCGGACCGATCGCCCGAACGGGCCAACTTCCGGAGTCGACCTCGGCGATCACCCTTCCGATCGAAATCACGCGTCGGCCATCATCCCCGTCTGCACTTGCCAGAGGCCCGCGTAGATGCCGCCGAGATGGAGCAGCTCCTCATGGGTGCCGGCTTCCGCGACACGCCCCCGGTCGAGCACATGGATGCGACTCGCGTGCCGGACCGTCGAGAGACGATGCGCGATCACGACCGTCGTCCGATCGCGACAGATCGTTCGCAGCGAGCGCTGGATCGCGGCTTCGGTCTCGTTGTCGACGCTGGCGGTGGCCTCGTCCAGCACCAGGATCGGTGCATCCTTGAGGACCGCCCGCGCCATCGCGATGCGTTGGCGTTGTCCGCCGGAGAGCTTCTGTCCTCGCTCGCCCACGATCGTGTCGTAGCCGTTCGGCAGGGCGAGAATGAACTCGTGCGCCTCCGCGAGTCGCGCGGCTTCGACGATTCTCTCGGCCGGTGGTTCACGCCATCCGGTCGGATCGTCCACCGGCGCGGGCCATCCGTAGGCGATGTTCTCGCGGACCGTTCCCTCGAAGAGATAGACGTCCTGGCTCACCAGCGAGATCGCCCGCCGCAGATCTCGAAGTTCGAAATCGCGCACGTCCTCGCCGTCGATTCGTACCGGGCCGCCCGCATCGTCCGGATCATAGAACCGCAGCAGCAGCTTGATCAGCGTGCTCTTGCCCGCTCCGGTCGAGCCGACGATCGCGGTCGTCTCCCCCGCGGGAAGATCGAGCTCGAGGCCGTCGAGCACCGGTGTTCCTGGCACGTAGGAGAACCGAACGTCCTCGAATCGCAGCTCGCCATCGATCGCGCCGAGGGGAAGCCGGCGCGGTCCGTCCACGATGGTCGATTTCACCGCGAGGAGATCCAGCACGCGTCGGGTCGAGGCCATCGCCCGTTGGTACTGGTCGAGGATCGCACCGACCCGGGTGAACGGCCAGAGCAGACGCTGGGTCAGGAACACCAGCAGCCCGAAGGCACCGACCGCGAGCCCGCCTTCGAGGGCGAGCCAGCCGCCGTAGAGCAGCGTGACGAGGAATCCGGCCATGATCACCACGCGGATGAGCGGGCTGAAGGCGGCGCTGAGCACGATCGCTCGACGATTGCGGGCGGCGTACTCCTCGCTCTCGGCGCCGACTCGTCGAAGCTCGGCGGATTCCGCCGTGAAACTCTTGACCGTCGCGATGCCGCTGATCGCATTGGCGAGCCTCGCGTTGAGATTCCCCACCTGGGCGCGGACCTCGGCGTATCTCGGCTCGAGCCGCTTCTGGAACCAGATCGACCCGAGGATGACCATGGGGACGGGAAGCATCGCCAACCACGCCACGGACGGTGAGATGAGAAAGAACGCGATGGTCACGGTCGTGGCGGTGACCGCCAGCTGGATGATGTCGTTGGCGCCCCCGTCCAGGAATCGCTCCAGCTGGTTGACGTCGTCCGAGAGGATCGCAAGCAGCCCGCCGGTCGATCGATCCTCGAACCACCGGAGTTCGAGATCCTGCACGTGCCCGTAGACATCGACCCTCGCCTCGTGCTGGATCGCCTGGGCGAGGTTCCGCCACGCCACCCCGTACAGCCACTCGAAGACCGACTCCAAGGACCAGATCAGGACGGTGGCGACCCCGAGCAGCAGGAGTTGATGGAACGGATCCGGAAAGCCGAGTCGTGCGACCAGCGAGTCCTGTTTCTCGACCACCACGTCGATCGCCGCCCCGATGATGAAGGGCGGGGCGAGGTCGAAGAGCTTGTTGAGGATCGAACAGGTCGTCGCCCAGCGGATGCGGGCCCGGAAGGGCCGGGCGTAGCGAAGCAACCGGGGAAGCGGATGCCCCACCGAAGGCATCGACGGATTGGTTTCGGGCGTCGGGGCGATCACGTTCGATGCATTCTATCGGGCCGCGGGTGCGACCATGGACCCCGGAACGACACGACGCGAGCCTTTCGGCTCGCGTCGCGTCACGTCTCTCCGGTGTTCACGCTGCTGAATCAGTAGCGAT
>JAACEA010000268.1 GCA_009936695.1 Planctomycetia bacterium | reverse complement strand
CGGAACCGGTTCGGCCGGTTGGATTCGCAGGTCGAATCGTGGACTCATCCGGGGTCCGCAAGAAACGAGCAGGGCCGGCTTCTTCGGAAGCCGGCCCTGTCCTTTTTTGACGTTCGAAGCCCGTTCTGAGACCAGAACACCCGCTTCCCACGCAGTCGAAGCCGTCGCCGACGCCGATCGCCACCCGCAATCCGTGCTTTCCGATTCGAGGCGGGCTACCCTACAAGTCGTTCCGGGGTCTTTCGTTCCGTTCGCTGACACGCTTGAACGCCAAGGGGATCGATCACGATGTCTGCTTCATTGAGGACCCGACACTCCGGAAACGCCCGTGGCTTCACGATCGTCGAGCTCCTCGTGGTGATCTCCATCATCGCCCTGCTCATCGCGATCCTCCTTCCCGCCATCGGGAAGGCCCGGGACGCCGCCCGAGTCACCCAGTCCTCCGCCAATCTCCGCAACCTCGGGATCGCCAACGAAAGCTACTCCGCCGACTGGGCGGGGCGTCAGTACACGATGGTTCCCGACGACCTCGGCCTCGTCGAGGGCGCCGACCCCGTCCTCTACAACAGCACCGTCGCCTGCATGCCGCAGGCGGTCGCGGGCACCGACCAGAACGGCGACCTGTGGGCCGCCTGGTGCGGCGGAGATCTCTGCCCGCCCTTTGCCGGAGACCCGCTGGCGTGGAGCATCTTCTTCCACACCATCTACCAACCGATCTCCTACAACGTTCCGATCTACAAGTTCGGCGGCTTCCGGACCCCGAACGCGAAGGCTTTCAACGCCTACGTGGGCTCCCGTTTCTACGACCCGGTCTTCTACGCCCCCAAGGACACCTTCACGATCGAGACCGTCGAGCCGTTCTTCCAGTACCCCGATGAGTTCTATCTGGATCCGAACGATCCTGAAATCACCTGGTCCAGCTACATCTGGAGCGGGGCCGCCATGTTCAGTCCCGAGGTCCACAGCCATTGCGGTTGGCGGAACCCACGATCGATGCCGGCGGCGTTTCGATCGCCCTCGGTCGGCCAGTGTCGATTCCCGGGCCTGAAGTCCCGCATGATCGAACATCACTGGCTCCAGAACACCGAGACCGACGCCAACCCCAGTTTTTCCACCGACGGGGATCCGAGCTGGATGTTCAATCAGGGCTACAACTCGAAGCCCGTCACGCTCTTCTTCGACGGCCACGTCGCCGTGATCGGCGTCAGCGATGCGATGGAGGGCGACACCCGGGCCCAGGTCATGGCGGAAGCCAACGACGTCTGCGGCTATTGCCAGAGCGCGACTGCCGGCCAGTGCCAGACCGGCCTGTGGAGCCGCGACACCCAGTGGGGCGCCAACGGCTACTACGGGGAGCTCTCCTACGACACGCTGGTCAACACGAGCTTCCACGTCCTGACCACCGACGGCATCGTCGGCCGTGACGTGATGGGCGCGAAGTGACTTCGGCCGACGCGCCGAATCCATCCAATTAAAGACCCGCCCGGACGCCGACCTCGAGCGATCGACGTCGCTCAGCCCGCGGATGCCAGGATCGATCGGGCCATGAGCATGCCCGCCGCCGTCCAGACCAGGACGATCAGCGCGGTGACGAGGAAGTAGGACGCCTTGCGGGTCTTGTGATGGAAGACCGTCATGGCGAGCAACGCCCCGGGCCATCCTCCGATGAGTTCCAGCAGGTGAAGCGTTCGCTCCGGCGTCCGGCGACGACCGAGCCGGGCCGCCCGTTTGTCGCGTCCATGGGCGACGAAGGCGATCAGACTCGAGAGCAGGACCCAGCCGAGAAGCCACGGCCACCATTCGACGATGCGTTCTCCGATCTCGGCCATCAGATCTCCTTCGGTGGTGGAACCAGGAACGGCCAGAGCAGCCAGCCCGAGACGAGGATCGCGAGCATCACCAGGCCCGCGACGATCGCGAGCCGGCGACGATACCGGCGGTTCCGTTCGACATCGACCCAGTACCGGCCGTCCGGCGTGCGGTGCACGATGCCCCTTGCCATGAATGGCTCGAGCACGAAAGGCCGGGGGATCTCCAGTCGTTCGGCCCGTCGCGCCGTCTCGGGGTCGACGGCCCTGGCCTTGATCAGCTTCGAGACCGGGCCGGGCGGCTGCTTCAGCAGCATCACCGCGATCGAGATCGGCATGATGAACATGCCGATCGCACCGAGACCACCCGCTCCACCACTTCCCAGAGGCATGCAACTGCTCCAGAGTGAAGAGAAACGCCCGGGCGATTGGCTCGCCCGGGCGTTTCGTGAACGACGTTCCCGCGACGTGGCGGGTCGACGACCGGATCAGAAGTCCATGTCGTCCATGCCACCGCCGGCCGCGGCGGGTTCCTTGCCTTCCTTGATCTCGGTGATCGCACAGTCCGTGGTGAGCAGCAGGCCGCTGATGCTCGCCGCGTTCTGGAGAGCGACCCGCTCGACCTTGGTCGGAACGATGATGCCCTGCTTCACGAGATCCCCGTACTCACCGGAGGCCGCGTTGAATCCGAAGGCGTCGGCCTGGTTCTCTTCGACCTTCTGGGCGACGATCGACCCGTCCAGACCGCAGTTGCGGGCGATCTGCTTGATCGGGGCGCTCATGGCACGGTTGATGATGTCGCAACCGATCTTCTCGTCGCCGACCGCGGACTTGCGAGCCTTTTCGATGCCTCGGCGGGCCCGGAGGACGGCGACGCCGCCACCCGGAAGGATGCCTTCTTCGACCGCCGCGCGACAGGAGTGGAGCGCGTCCTCGACGCGTGCCTTCTTCTCCTTCATCTCGACCTCGGTGGCGGCACCGACGTTGATCTGGGCGACGCCGCCCGCGAGCTTGGCCAGTCGTTCCTGGAGCTTCTCACGGTCGTAGTCGCTCGCGGTCGCTTCGATCTGACCCTTGATCAGTTCGATGCGGCCCTTGATGTCGGAGGTCTTGCCGGCGCCTTCGACGATGGTGGTCGCGTCCTTGGTGATGGTGATCTTCTTGGCCCGGCCGAGATCGGAGACCGGCATCTTCTCGAGATCGATGCCCAGTTCCTCCATGACCGCGGTTCCGCCGGTGAGGACCGCGATGTCCTCGAGCATCGCCTTGCGACGATCACCGAATCCGGGGGCCTTGACCGCCGCGACCTTGAGGACGCCGCGAAGCTTGTTGACGACGAGGGTGGCGAGGGCTTCACCCTCGATGTCCTCGGCGACGATCAACACGCTCTTGCCGCTCTCCGCGACCTTGCCGAGAACCGGGATGAGATCCTTGGCGGAGCTGACCTTCTTCTCGTGGATCAGCACGTAGCAGTCCTCGAGCACGCACTCCATGTCCGTGTTGTCGGTCACGAAGTGGGGGCTGAGGTAGCCCTTGTCGAACTGCATGCCTTCGAGGAGCTCGACCTCGGTCTCGAGGCTCTTGCCTTCCTCGACGGTGATCACGCCGTCCTTGCCGACCTTGTCCATCGCCTCGGCGATGATCTTGCCGATGGTGTGATCCTGGTTGGCGGAGCAGGCGCCGACCTGGGCGATCTCGGTCGAGTCACTCACGGGCTTGGACATCGAGGCGAGTTCGGCGATGACGGCGTTGACCGCCTTGTCGATGCCCCGCTTCACGGCGTTCGCGTTCGCGCCGGCGGTGATGTTCTTGAGACCTTCCTGGAAGATCGCTTCGGCGTAGACCGTCGCGGTGGTGGTTCCGTCACCCGCGTCCTTGCTGGACTTGCTGGCGACTTCCTTCACCATCTGGGCGCCCATGTTCTCGTAGGCGTCGGCGAGTTCGATCTCCTTGGCGACGCTCACGCCGTCCTTGGTGACGGTCGGGGCGCCGAAGGACTTCTCGAGGACGACGACGCGTCCCGAGGGGCCGAGGGTGACCTTCACGGCCTTGGCGAGCTTCTGGATTCCGCGAAGAATACGCTCGCGGGCGTCGTTGTCGTAGGCAATCTGCTTGGCAGCCATGGTTGTTCCTTGCATTCGAATCCGCCTCGGCGACGCCGACGGCGGGGGGGTTCTCACTCGAATTCGTCAGCCGATCTCGATCCAGGCGACCCGATCGCACTCGATGATGTACTCGTGCGATCCATCGGTCACCTTGAGCAGGTCGTCCTGCTCCTCGGGGATCAGCATCGCATTCCGGACCACCAGGGTCTCGGCACCCTCGAATTCGATTCGAAGGTCGCGGCCGTTGAGGTCGCTGAATGCTTTTCGAAGCTGATCGGCTTTCACGGATTCCACTCCTCGCGGGACCGTCCCGCACCGTCTTTCTGGGTCAGTCGATGACACCGAGGATGTCGTCCTCGGTCATGATGAGGTACTCGTCGCCCTCGATCTTGATCTCGGTTCCGGCGTATGAACTGAAGATGACGGCGTCACCCTTCTTCACGGTGAAGGGAAGGTATTCGCCGGTGTCCTTGTTCAGGTTGCCGCTGCCAAGCGCGATGACCTTGCCGGTCTTGGGCTTGTCCTTGGCGGATTCGGGGAGGAAGATGCCGGACTCGGTCCGGGTCGCGGCCTCCTCACGCCGGACGATGAGCTTGTCGCCGAGCGGTCGCACGTTCATGGTTACTTGACTCCGAAGATTGAAACAGGAAGGGAATATCCCGGTCCGACGCCGGGGTTCTCGCCGTTCGCATGATGCGCCCGGATGGGCGTCTCTCGATCACGCGGCCGGCCATTGATCCGAATAGTGCCGCCGGACCACCCGGCGGAGGGTCTCGAGCATCGGCTCGATGCCCAGGGGTCGATCGAGCACCGCGAACACACCGTCGCGAAGCGCGTCACTGAGTCCACGGACGCTCTCTCGCCGGCTCGGCTGGGGCGGACGCACCAGCACCACGGGCGGAGCGGGCTCGACCCGACGAAGAATCTGCAGGACCTTCTCGCCCGCGGCCCGACGGTCGCCGTCGGCCTCCATCGGGAGTTCGAGGTCGATCAGGGCGATGTGGATCTCCTCCTGCTCGACCAGCCGGGCCGCCTCCCGGCCGCTTCGAGCCTCGAGGCAGCGAACGCCGAGGGGGTCGAGGAGGCGGGGCAACTCCGCCGTGGGGCCGCCTTCCCGCCAGGTGGCGGAAAAAAGCAGGTTGAGCCGGCGGCGAGCCGCCGAGTCGGTCCCGGACGAGGTTGGAGGGTTCATCTCGGACATCACTGGGAAGGAGTGGAACAACCCGCGTGCCGAACCTCGACACCGGCTGATCCGAGACGAGCGGGCCCGGTCGATCCCGGCCCCCGACGCTCGAAGACTTCTCGAGACCGTCGAATCAGGCCGAAACCCCGGG
>JAACEA010000267.1 GCA_009936695.1 Planctomycetia bacterium | reverse complement strand
TCCCGGGCGGCGGCGACCGTGGCTTCGGCGGCCATCCGCTTTTCGAGCCGCTCCGCGATCTCACCGTCGAGTTCGTCGAGCGCGTCGTTGGAGATCCGGTCACACACGCGGAGACCGTCGAAGGCATCCTTGCCGTAGTAGAGCGGACCTTCGTAGATGTCCCGCAACCGCTTCTCGGCGTGGAAGCGCGTCAGGGCCGCGCCGCCGAGGATCACCGGCACCGAGATGCCGAGTTCGTTGAAGGCGCGGAGATTCTGCTCCATCACCGTGACCGACTTCACCAGGAGTCCGCTCATCCCGATCGAATCCGCCTTCGTCTCCCGCCAGGCGGCGACGATCTGCTCCACGGACTGCTTGATGCCGATGTTGTGGACGGTGTAGCCGTTGTTGGTGAGGATGATGTCGACCAGGTTCTTCCCGATGTCGTGGACGTCTCCGGAGACCGTGGCGAGCACGATCGATCCTCGCCCGACGTCGCCTTCGACCTTGTCCATCAGCGGTTCGAGGCGAGCCACCGCCTTCTTCATCACCTCGGCGGACTGCAATACGAACGGCAGCTGCATTCTTCCGTCGCCGAACAGTTCGCCGACGATCTTCATCCCCGCCAGCAGGTGGTCGTTGATGATCTCCAGCGGCGCGAGATCGACCAGCGCCTCGTCCAGCGTCTCCGCGAGCCCGTCGTCCTCACCGTCGATGATGTGTCGTTGGAGGCGTTCCGGAACGGTCAGGGACTCCATGGAGACCCGCTCTTCGGTCTCGCCGTCCTCGGGAAACAGCCCGATGAAGTGCAGCAGCGGATCGAAGTCCTCGGACATGCCCTCTGGTCGTTCCGCACCACGACGGTCGTAGATCAGCCACTCCGCGGCGGCCCACTTCTCCTCGTCGATCTTCGTTCTCGGAAGGATCTTCGACGCGTGCACGATCGCCGCGGTGAGCCCGCGGGCCCTCGCATGATCGAGGAACACGGAGTTCAGAACCGCGCGAGCCGGGGCTCGAAGCCCGAAGGAGATGTTCGAGAGCCCGAGCAGGATGCCGCACTTCGGGAAGCGTTCCGCGATCAGGCGGATGCCCTCGAGCGTCTCGTGACCGAGCGATCGATCGTCCTCGACGCCGGTGGCGATCGTGAAGGTCAGCGGGTCGAACAGCAGATCGCTTTCGTCGAGACCCCACTTCCGGGTGAAGAGATCGTGGATCCGCGCCGCGATCTCCAGCTTGCGGTCGGCGGTCTTGGCCATGCCCGCCTGGGGATCCTCATCGATGGTGAGGGCGACGCAGGCGGCCCCGTGGGCCTTCAAGAGCGGGCAGATCTCGTCGAGCCGTCGTTCGCCGTCCTCCAGGTTGATGGAGTTGACGACGCACTTTCCACCCAGACGCTTCAGGCCCGCCTCGATGGTCGCCGCCTCGGTCGAATCGATCATGATCGGCGCGTTGAGACTCGTCGCATACCGGCCGGCCACCTCGGCCATGTCGCGGGCGCCGTCGCGGCCCACGAAGTCCACGCACACGTCGAGCAGGTGCGAGCCACCGCGAAGTTCCTCGCGGCCCATCGACACCAGCGCGTCCCAGTCCTCGGCGTCGAGCAGACGCTTGAACTTCCGACTTCCGTTCGCGTTGGTTCGCTCGGCGACGATCAGGAACGAGTTGTCCTGCTGGAACTCGGTGAAACCGTAGAGACTCGAGCAACCGGGCTCGAGCGGAACGATCTCCCGCTCGGGCGCAGGCCGGCCATCCACCATCTTCACGAGTTCCGCGATGTGCTCGGGCGTGGTGCCGCAGCATCCGCCGACGAGGTTCACGCCCCGATCCTCGATGAACCGCCGCATCGCTTCCGCGAAGGGGCGGGGCTGGAGCGGATAGGAGGCTGCCCCGTCGACCAGGACGGGGAGTCCCGCATTCGGGACCACGGAGACGAAGCGATCCCAGTGCCGACAGAGGTACTCGACGTGCGAGGTCATTTCGACCGGTCCGGTCGCGCAGTTCAATCCCAGACTCGCGATGGGGAGCATCCGCAGCGCATTGACCGCCGATGCGATGTCGCTTCCGAGCAGCATCGTGCCGGTCGTCTCGATGGTGATCGAGACCATGATCGGAACGTCGAAGGGATCCCGGCCGCGGGCTTCCAATGCCTTGATGCATGCGTTGACGGCACACCGGACCTGAAGCAGATCCTGGCACGTCTCGATCAGAAACGCGTCGACCCCGCCGTCGAGCAGACCCTCGGCCTGCTCCTCGTAGCTCCGGAGCATCAGGTCCCATTCGGTCTGGCCCAGGCTCACCAGCTTCGTGCCCGGCCCCATCGATCCGAGGACGAAACGCGGTCGGTCGGGGGTGGCGTACCGGTCACAGGCCGCACGGGCGATCTCGACCCCTTCCCGGTTCAGCTCGCGGGTCATCGCGACGACCTCGGCGTCGAACTCCGCCCCGACCAGAAGATTCGCGCCGAAGGTGTTCGTCTCGACGCAGTCCGCGCCGGCTTCGAGGAAGGTCTCGTGGATTCGCTGGATCATGTCCGGACGGGACTTGGTCAGGATCTCGGAGCAGTTCTCCCGACCGAG
>JAACEA010000266.1 GCA_009936695.1 Planctomycetia bacterium | reverse complement strand
GCCGCCGCCGCGTTCGAAGCGCTTTCCGTCGCGCAGGAGAAGGTCCGGACGCTGTACGCCCGATGGGCCGAACTCGAGGCGATCCAGTCCGGCGATTGATCCCGGGGGCCGGCACGGAGGGGACGCCCGGACTTCGATCCGTCGAGGATCAAGATCCTCCGTTTCGTCGAGCACCCGAAACCGTGGGATGGTGGAGAGCCCGGTCACGAGGAAGTGCCGCGAATCCGGGACCAGGCCTGATCGGAGCGCGGCATGCGGGGAACGAGCGGCCTGTCCGTCCGCTCCTCACGCATGCTGGGAAGGTCGCTCAGGCTTCGCGTGGGAAAGAGGACCGCAGCAGTTCGAGACTTCGCGGAATCGCGGTCCGCGGGTCCTCCATGCCTTCGAACTCCAGGGAGATCCAGCCGCGATACCCGTGTTCATCGAGTATCCGACCGATGCGTGGATAGTCGAGATCCAGCGAATACCACTGGCCACCGCCGAAGTAGGTCTTGGCCTGCACCAGGACCGTCTTCGGCGCGAGCTTCGCGAGTCGTTCGTACGGTTCCTCGAGGAAGTTGCCGGTATCGGTGGTGATCTGAAGCCACGGCGAGTCCACCGCATCCACGATCCGGAGGATTCCCTCGGGGGTCAGGCCGAGTCCCCAGTGATTCTCGAGACCGAGCACCACGCCGCACCGTTCCGCGGTGGGCAGGCACTTCTCGAACGCCTCGATCACCCACGGATACGCATCCTCGTCGGTGAATCCCGGGAGCGGCGATTCCACGCCCCGGTTCGCCATGAGATCGTCGAAGTCCTTCGAGGTCCCCCACGTCCCGGTGTTCACTCGCATCACCGGAATCCCGAGGTCGTAGGCGATCTCGATCTGCGCGATGGTGCGATCGATGTTGAACTCACGCTTCTCCCGATCCGGCGTCACGAACCCCTGATGGGTCGAGAGACCCATCAGGGGCAACCCGAGACGCTGGGCTCGACGCTTGTAGGCCATCCTCCGCGAGCGACTCAGCAGTTCGTTCTGGCCGATCTGATAGAGCAGGAACTCGATGCCGTCGAAGCCGAACTCATCGGCGAGATCGATGCAGCGATCCATGTCCCGGTACTCGTCGTTGCGAAATCGCCAGAGCGAATAGGTCGACAACGCGATCGGATGGGTTCGTCGGGCCCCCCCGTCGTCGACCACCGCCTCCGCCGTCGCGTCCTGTCGATTCCCGGCGATCACCGACGTGATCGGGAGGACCGAGGCGACGGCGCCGGTCGTGAGAAAACGTCGTCGATCTTGGCTCATGTGCAGGCTCCACGGTTCGACTCGGGGATCGATCTCGTCCCGCGGATGCTACCGCCGCGGACGAACCGACCACGGCTCACTCGCCCCCATCGAACGTCACCGGCCGCCGAAGCGGCGTCCTTCGCCCCGCCGAATCGACCCGGTGCAGTCCATCACCGTCGAAGAGCAACCCGGCCGCTTCGCTGGGATCCCGCCACGCGACGTCGATTCCGATCAGCGTCGGACGTCCGTCGATCCAGCCGATGTCCTCCACCACCGTGTGCCCGACCACCACGTGTTCGGCCCCGTGCCGTTCGAGGATCGCGGCGATCGCCTCGTCGGACGGGCGGCCACCCCACTGCGCCGCGTGTCGCGGAAAATAACCCCGGTACCAGTGCGGCCCCTGCTGGTGCCAGATGAGACCGGTTCGAAGGTCCTCCCGGGCCGCGGCGGGCCACGCGGGCGGGCCGAGTCCGGAACGGATCGTCTCGTTGATCGCCTCCATCCCGAGTTGGAGTCGATCCAGTTCCGGCGAGTAGCCCGCGTGCACGAAGAGAAACGGCCCCACCCGGATCACACTGTTGCGGCTTCGAAGCCATCGGCCGAGCTCGCTGGAGGGACCGTGCAGCGCGTCGTAGGTCTCGCCGATTCGATCGGTGGTGAACCGATACTTGGGATGGATGTACCGGAGATCACCGGCCATCACCATCGATTCGTGATTGCCGAGGACGTAGTGGACGCGTCCACCCGCCTGCTCGGCCTCACGCTCGAGTCGCCGAATCGTCCAAAGCAGCTCCGTCACCTCCGCGCCGCGGTCGACGATGTCGCCATCGAGCACCAGATGACCATCTCCCCAGGTCCACCGCCCCCGGTCGTCGATGACGCCGTTGCCGCGAAGAAAGGTCATGAACGTCTCCCGATTCCCCTCGAGATCGCTCACGGCGAGAATCCGTGTGGCATCCGGCCAATCCGCCGCGGGCGCCTCGGAAAACGCACCCACGATCACCTTCGGAATCAGCCCGCTCGGCGTCGGGATCGCGTCACCTGCGGCGATCCCGTCATGCTCGGTTCGTACGACCTCCCCATCGACGACGGTGATCATCACCGCCGAATCGGCATCGCTCCACAGGAGATACGGCCCGTCCTGAACGGCCTCCGGGCCGAAACCGAGCGGCGACAGCGTGGTGACGTGTCGGGCCCCGTCTCGAGCCTCGAACTTCACCCACACCAGCTCACCTGCCGCCGGCACGACCACCGATCCGAGCGTCGCGACGTCTGGATCGACGATGTACGCGTCGCCATCGATCCGCCAGACGCCGGTGCCATCGCCATCCACCGCCTCGAACACGCCGACGGCGTCGTCTGCGAACACCGGAGGAGCCAACACCGCTCCGCACACGGCAAGACCGGCGAGGAACAGGACGAGCGGGGTTCGACGGGACATGCGTGATCTCCGAAAAAGTGGGAACAGGGCCGAGTCTAGCGGCGATCACCGCCCTCGCGAACATCGAACGCGGTGACCGGGAAGTTCGGATTCCCCGATCGTCTGGTGCCATCGAAAAGGACCCCGGCCGAAGCCGGGGTCCCGTGGTCGAGTCCGTCGATGCCCTCGATCAGCCCTTTTCGGTCGCCTTCTTCTCCGCGACCGAGGGGGGATGCTTCAGGCCCGCCTTCTCAAGAAGCCCGTTGATCTTCTCGACCTTGTCGGCGAGCGGATCGGCGGGGTGCAGGTTGTTGTAGGCGACCTTGCCGTCCGGCGCGATGATCGCGACGTGGGGAATCCCCCTGATCCCGAAGTCGGG